>NZ_JBEOVY010000032.1:0-35482 GCF_040295745.1 Saccharopolyspora sp. NPDC002686 | reverse complement strand
GTGGGGCTGATCCCACCGCTCGATCCACGGAAAGGGGCAACAGATGACGGCACGCGGGCGTTGCCGCGGCGAGGTCCGCGTGCGGCGGTGCCATGGCGAGGTCACCTGGCCCGCGGGTGTCCGATCGGTGCTCCTGGCAGCCGGCCGGCTGGCGATCGGCGATGTCGAACTGCCAAGGCTCGGACTTGCGGTCGCCGAAGGAGAAGCACTGTCCGGCGTGGCAGAAGACGCCCTCATCGCCGAGGTCCACATCTCCCGCGACGAGCAGGGGACCGGCGGCTGACAGTTCCGGGAACCACCGCTCACCCGGATTCTTCGGAGAACAGCTGCAGTCCGCGCCACACGGAGTCCACCCGCTGTGCTGCTTCCTGGCTCCGCTCCGGGTTTCCGGCGGCCAGTTCCGCCGCCAGCCCGTAGGCGACGCTGGTCGCCGCGGTCATGGACTGCAGGTTCGCGACCCCTTCGGTCGGGATGACGAGCACGTGGTCGGCGGCTCGTGCCGCGGGGGACTTGTGGGTGTCGGTGATGACGCAGGTCGCGGCGCCGGCCGCCCGCGCCAGCCGGACGGCGGCGACGGTTTCCCGGTAGTGCTGCCAGAAGCTCCACGCCACCAGGCAGTCCTGGTCGGTCAGCGAAGCGAGGGCATTGGCCAGCTGCGGGCCGCCGCGGTCCTCGTGGGCCACGGGCAGGCCGCGGCTCTCGGCCAGCAGCGCGAACGCCGAGGCGGCGACCGCGTGGGTTCCGGAGGCGACGACGAGCGTTCGCCGCGCAGCCCGGATCGCCGCCACCACGGACCGGGCGGTGGGGAAGTCGAAGGAGTGCTCCAGGGACCGGAGGTTCTCCGCGTCGCGGGCGAACGCCGATGCCAGCATGCTGCCGTCGCCCGGTGAGGCGGGCTGCTCGTAGCGGTGCGCCAGGTAGACGCCGCGCAGATCTGCTTGCAGCTGCGGCCATCCGGGGTAGTCGAGCGTCTGGGCGAAGCGGACCACGGTCGCCCCGTTCACCTCGGCGCGTTCGGCGACCTCGGCCGCGGTGGCGTACGAGCAGTACGTCGGTTGGGTGGCCAGGACGTCGCGGACCCGCGCCGCTTTGGGGCCCAGCCGCGTCCCCGAGATCAGGTCGTCGAGCCACTGCGCGACGGTGGCGCTCTCACCGGTCATGCCGCCATTCTGCCCTGATGCATGAAGGCATGCATCGACATTTGCTTGCAGCTGTGCGTGCGGATGTTGTTCCGGCGGTGAACAGAGGGCCGCTGCCTCGGAGCACACCGTCGGTGTCCTAGAACCGACCACAGTGGACGCTGGGGAATCGTAGAACCCGCCGATGTTCTCAGGCTCTTGTGGTGCATCCGCGGGCGGTGGACCGGGAGGGTGCGGGGGAGCCAGGTGACCCCACCGCACCGCTCCGCGGTATCGCCGTCAGCGGCTGGCCTTGTCCAACCCGGTCTGGAGCCGGGCCAGGGTGCCCTCGACGTCGCCGAGCTTGTCGAGTCCGAACAGGCCGATCCGGAAGGTGGAGAAATCGGCCGGCTCGTCGCAGTGCAGCGGCACCCCGGCTGCGATCTGGATACCGGCCTTCTTGAAGGCGGCACCGCTGCGCAGCTCCGGGTCGTCGGTGTGGACGACGACCACGCTGGCGGCGGCGAACTCGTCGGCGGCGACCGAGGGGAGCCCGTGCTCGGCGAGGAGCGCCCGCACTCGGCTGCCGAGGTCGACTTGTGCAGCGCGGAGATCCTCGAGTCCGCGGTCGCGGGTCGCGAGCATGAGCTCAAGGTTGTGCGCGAGGGTGTCGGTCGGCATGGTCGCGTGGTACGGGGTCTGGCCCTGCGTGTAGGCGTCGGCGATCGACAGCCACTTCTTCAGGTCGGCGGCGAAGCTCGTCGACGTGCTGGCCTCGACCGCGGCCCGGCCGGCCTCGCTGAGCATGACGTAGCTGGCGCAGGGGGAGCCGCTCCAGCCCTTCTGCGGCGCGCTCAGCAGGACGTCGACGCCGAGGTCGGTCATGTCGACCCAGAGCGCCCCGGAGGCGATGCAGTCCAGGACCAGCAGGCCGCCGGCCTCGTGGGTGGCCTCGGCGAGGCGGCGGACGTAGTCGTCCGGCAGCACCATGCCCGCGGCGGTCTCGACGTGCGGCGCGAAGACCACCTCGGGCCGCTGCTCGCGGATGGTCGCGACGACCTCGTCGATCGGCGCCGGGTGCCACGGGGCCTGGTGCGACGAATCGGCCGGTCGTGCCCGGCACACCGCGTGTTCCTGGGCGATCGCGCCCATTTCGAGGATCTGCGACCAGCGGTAGGAGAAGAGCCCGTTGCGCACCACGAGGCAGCGGCGACCGGTCGCCAGCTGGCGGGCGACGGCCTCCATGCCGTAGGTGCCACCTCCGGGTACCACCGCGACGCTGTGCGCTCGGTAGGTGGTGCGCAGGACATCGACGATGCCCTGCATCACCCCCACGAAGCGCTGGGACATGTGGTTCAGCGAGTAGTCGGTGAACACCACCGAGTACTCGAGCAGGCCACCGGGATCAACATCATCATGAGGCAGAGCCATGCCCGTAGCCTGACACAGGCCGAGAACCCGGGTGCGGACAGCGCCTGGCCTCCCAATTTCGCCGACCGGGGCTGTTGGGATGGCGTGTTCTCGATGGTCTCCACCGCGGCCCTCCAGTCGTACCGGATTCCGGGGCCGGTTGCGCACCGCGCCTCGACCTTATGCATAAAGACATGCATCGACCCTTGTTTGCACATATGCGTGCAGTTATCGTTCGTTCTCGTCGAAGCCCGGCAGGGGCTTCGAGGGGAGGTGCCATGTCGGCCAGAACCTCGACGAGCGGACCCGCCCTGCTGGCCCGCCTCGAACGACTCCCGGTTTCCCGCCCGCACTTCAGGCTGATGTTCATGGGCGGTCTCGGGATCGCCTTCGACGGCATGGACGGTTCGCTGGTGTCCTACCTCCTCCCGGCGGTGACTCCGCTGTGGGGGCTCGCGTCCTGGCAGACCGGGCTGCTGGGCAGTGCGCTGCTGATCGGGATCATGATCGGCGCGCTGTCGGCCGGACTGGCCGGCGATGCGCTCGGGCGGCGGCGGATCATGATGTACGCGCTGGTCGTGTACTGCGTGGCCACGATCGCGGCCGCCTTCGCGCCGAACTGGCTCTTCTTCTTCGGGGCCCGGCTGATCGCGGGGATCGGGGTGGGCGCCGAGGCCGCGATCATCCCGGCGTTCATGTCCGAGTTCGTCCCGGGGCGGGCCCGCGGCCTGTTCGTCGGCTCCATCGCCGGGTTCTTCTCGCTCGGCTACATCGCGGCGGCGCTGCTGGGCAGCCTGTTCGTCCCGGCGTTCCCGGACGGCTGGCGGGTGGCGCAGCTGGTCACCGCAGCACCGCTGCTGATGCTGCTGTGGTGGCGCCGCGCGCTGCCCGAATCCCCGCGCTGGCTCATCGAGCAGGGACGGCTGGACGACGCCGAAACCGTTGTGGCGCAAATGGAATCCCGGGTCGAGCGGGCCACCGGAAAGCCGCTGCCGCCGGTCTCCGCGCCGCCCGCGCCGGAGGTGGCGAAGGCCCCGGAGCCGACGGGCGTGGCACGTCGCATCGCCGGGTTGTGGCGGGGTGGGATGGCCGGGCGCACCGCCGTGCTGTGGTTGCTGTGGATCAGCCTCACCTTCGCCTTCTACGGGTTCTTCACGTGGATCCCATCGCTGCTGGTGCAGCAGGGCATGACGATGTCGAAGAGCTTCGGCTACTCGCTGCTGATCACCACCGCCCAGGTGCCGGGGTACTACTCGGCGGCGTACCTGAGCGAGCGGCTGGACCGCAAGCGGACCATCGCCGGTTACCTGATCGGCGGTGCGGTCGCGGCCTTCCTGCTGTCGCAGGGCGGCGGCGACTCCCAGGTGCTGATCTTCGGTGCGCTGCTGTCGTTCTTCATGAACGGCACCTACGCGGCGCTCTACGCCTACAGCCCCGAGGTCTACCCGACGAGCGTGCGGGCGACCGGCACCGGAGCGGCCTCGGCGTTCGGCCGGATCGGCGGCATCGCGGCACCGATCATCATCGGCGCGTTCTACGCGTCGATCGGCTTCGGCGGGGTTTTCGCGATGGTGACCGGCGCGCTCGTGGCAGGTGCGCTGGCCGTGCTGGTGTTCGGCGTCAGCACCAGCGGCCGCACGTTGGAAGAACTGACCGGAACCGCCGCGCCCCCGCGCGGCGCCCAGCAGGAGGAGATGCAGGAGTGACCTCGCGAATCTTGTTCCGCAACGCGGCGGTGCTGGAGCCCCGCTCCGGTGAGCTGTTGCCGGATCGCTCGGTGGTGGTGGCCGGCGGCCGGATCGCGGAGGTCACCACCGAGCCGGTCCGGACCGGCGGTGCACCGGAGATCGACGTGCGCGGGCGGGTTCTGATGCCCGGCCTGATCGATTCGCACACCCACGTGACGCAGGTGAGCGCGGACTTCGCGGAGTTGAAGTCGTGGTCGCCGTACTACGCCGCGGCCCGGGTCGGGAAGCTGCTGGACCAGATGCTGATGCGCGGCTTCACCACGGTCCGGGACATGGGCGGTGCCGATCACGGCGTGGCGCGCGCGGTGGCGGAGGGCCTGTTCCGCGGGCCGCGCGTGCTGTTCGGCGGCCCGATCATCGCGCCGACCGGCGGGCACGGCCTGACCCGGATCTGCGACGGCGAAATCGAACTGCGGCGGGCGATCCGCGAGCAGATGGCGCTCGGCGCGCACCACATCAAGCTGACCGTGAGCGGCAGCGTGGTGTCCTCGATGCGCATCGATTCGCTCGGGTACTCGGAGCCGGAGATCCGCGCGGCGGTCGACGAGGCGAACCTCGCGCACCGCTACGTGGCCGGGCACGCCTACACGGCCGAGGCGGTGAACCGCGCGCTGCGCTGCGGGGTTCGCACCATCGAGCACGGCAACCTGATCGACGAGTCGAGCATCGAGCTCTTCCAGCAGCACCAGGCCTTCTACGTGCCGACGCTGGCCACCTACCACGCGTTGACCCGGGACGACGCGCCGCACGCGCTGTCCGAGGAGAAGCGGCGGAAGGTCGACGAGGTGATCGACGCGGGCCTGCACGCGCTGGAACTGGCGGACCGGGCCGGGCTCAAGATCGGTTACGGCACGGACCTGCACGGCGAACTGCACGACCACCAGCTGTCGGAGTTCAGCCTCCGGGCCCGGGTGCAGAAGCCGGTGGACATCATCCGCGCGGCCACGACCACCGGCGCGGAGATCGCCGGGATGGTGGGCGAGATCGGCGAGATCGTGCCCGGCGCCGCGGCCGACCTCCTGGTCGTCGACGGCAACCCGCTCGAGGACATCGGTGTGCTCACCGATCCCGAACACCGGCTGCCGCTGATCGTGCGCAACGGCGAGGTGGTGAAGAACCACCTCGCGGCGTGACGTCGGTTCGCCGCATCGCCGTCTTCATCGACGCGACTTTTGGGTATACCATCGCGCGAGAGTGGGTGGTCCAGGCTCCTGGTCGGGTAGTCGTCCAGGTCTGGACAACCCCTTCCTGTGGTGGTCTTGAATCGGTTTATTTGCCGTAATGACGGTACTTTTGGTTGTCCGGCTGGTCGGCGTCAGCGCCCTCGGGTGTCCGCAAAATTTTGGTATACAGGGTGCTTTTCTTGATGTACCGTCGCTTCACCTCGCACCTCTGAGCTACCGAGGATCGACATGCCGGATCCGCACGAGTCGCCGAGTCGACAGCGTCGCGCCAGCGCTGGCGGACAGGTCTCCACCCTGCCTCCACCGGACTCCGCGGCTGCGGAGGCGGCGGGCGAGATCGCCAGTGCGCGGTCGCTGCTGAGCACGGCGTGGCTCCGGATCCGGCGCAGCCGGATCGCCATCGGCTCGCTGGCCGTGGTGGTCCTGATGGTGCTGTTCGCGGCCCTGGCCCCGGTGCTGGTGGCCATCGAGGGCTCGGACCCGTTCACCACCCGGATCGGGCCGGACTTCCTGGACAACTTCTACGAGCCGGGTTTGCCCCTGCAGTACTACCGCTACCCGTCCGCTGAGCACTGGCTCGGGCTGGAGCCGGGGCTGGGGCGCGACATCTTCGCTCGAATGGCCTACGGCGCAAGGGTTTCGCTGACCATCGCGCTGCTGTCCACAGTGGTGTCCGTGGTGCTGGGCACCGTGCTCGGCGCTGCCGCCGGGTACTTCGGCGGCAAGGTCGACATGGCGATCAGCCGCGTGATGGACCTGTTCCTGGCGTTCCCGCACCTGCTGCTGGTGCTGTCCCTGACCCCGATCATGCAGTCCCGGCTGCACGGCACCGCCCTCGACACGGGCAGCCTGGTGCCGATCGCCTCGCTGGTGATCATCCTCGGCTTCTTCGGCTGGGCGTACCTGGCCAGGGTCGTGCGCGGCCAGGTGCTCTCGATCCGGGAGCAGGAGTTCGTCGAGGCCGCGAAGGCCTACGGGGCCTCCCACCGGAGCATCATCTTCCGGCAGATCATCCCGAACGTGATGGGGGTCGTGCTGGTCTACGCGACGATGATGATCCCCATCAACATCACCGCGGAAGCGGCGCTCTCGTTCCTCGGAGTCGGCGTCAAGGACCCCACCCCGTCGTGGGGCCAGATGCTCAACGCCGCCCAGGAGGGGAACTGGTACCTGTCCGACCCGTGGTTCCTGGCCGTCCCGGCCGGTGCGCTGGTGATCACCGTGCTGGCGTTCAACCTCCTCGGCGACGCGGTCCGGGATGCGTTGGACCCCAAGTCCTCCCGAAGCTGATCCACCCCTTCCCATCCGCGAGGAGACGCAGTGAGACGAAGCACCACGGTGGCGCTCGCCCTGACGGTGACCACCGGACTGGCCCTGACCGCGTGCAGCGGTGAAAAGCCCGCCCCCGGCGCAGGTTCGGGACCGGCGGACGACGCCTTCGCCCCGGTGAAGATCGCGGAGGGCTACACCACCCGGGGCGGCAACATCAACGTCCTGATGTCCTCGGACTTCCAGACCCTGGACCCCGGCAACAGCAACTACGTGCAGACCGCCAACGTGGGTCAGCTGTACTACCGCACACTGACCATGGCCAAGGAGACGGCCGGCCAGCCGCCGACCATCGTGCCGGACCTGGCGACCGACCTGGGCACGCCCTCCGCCGACGGCCTCACCTGGACCTACACCCTGAAGAAGGGGCTGAAGTTCGAGGACGGCACGCCGATCACCAGCAAGGACATCAAGTACGGCGTCGAGCGCACCTACGCCCGCGACGTCTACACGCAGGCACCGCAGGAGCTCAACTCCGCCCTCGCCGACGACGGGTACAAGGGTCCGTACACCGGCGGGGACTTCAAGGCGATCGACACCCCGGACGACAGCACCGTCGTCTTCCACCTCAAGCAGCCGTTCGCCGAGTTCCCGGCCCTGGTCTCGCGGTCGAACACGGCGCCGGTGCCGCAGGCGAAGGACGACAAGCTCGACTACACCGCCCACCCGGTCTCCTCGGGCCCGTACAAGATCGAGTCCTACGACCGCGGCCGCTCGATGAAGCTGGTCCGCAACGAGCAGTGGGACCCGGCCACCGATCCGAACCGGCCCGCCCTGCCGGACACCTTCACCTTCACCCTGTCCACCGCCCAGGCCACCATCAGCCAGCAGCTGATCGCCGACTCGGATCCGACGGCGATCACCCTGGACAGCAACGGCGGCCTGCAGGCCTCCGACGCGGCCAAGCTCAACGAACCCGAGATCAAGGCCCGCACCGCGGCAGGTCTGCTGGGCTGCACGGACGTGCTGGACTTCAACACCGAGACGATCCCGGATCCGCAGGTGCGCAAGGCGATCGCGCTGGCCATCGACCGGAACGCGATCCAGCTGCAGTACGGCGGAGCCCGGTTCGGCAAGCTGGCCCAGTCCTACATCAACCCGGCCCAGCGCGGGTACGTCGAGCAGCACACCGACCTGGACCCGGCGGGCGCGCCGAAGCTGGACGAGGCCAAGAAGCTGTTGGCGGGCAAGGAAGTCCCCAAGACCCTGGTGTACGGCTACGCCGACTCCAGCACCCGGTACAAGAACGTCGGCACCGTGCTGCAGCAGGACCTCAAGGCGCTCGGGATCGACGTGCAGCTGCGTCCGATCCCGGCCGCCAACTACTACACGACGCTGGCCGGTGACCAGATGCCGGACATCGCCCGCAGCGGCTGGTGCGGTGGCGCGGACAGCGGTTCCGTGCGCACCACCGTCGACCCGAACGTGGGGCCGAGCCTGGACGGCAAGACCTACGGCTTCTCCAACATCCCGCGGTACTACGACCCGGAGATCTCCGGCGAGATGTACCGGCTCCGCGGCGAGAACGGGTCGAGCCAGGAGCTGGGCGAGAAGTGGGCGACCCTGTTCGACCGGTCCATGCAGTCCTACCCGCTGGTCCCGCTGGTGCGCACCTTCACCAACAGCGTGGTCGGCTCGAAGGTCCGCAACGCGCAGGTGGGGTACTTCTTCGGCAGCATCGACCTGTCGATCGTCGGCGTCGAGCGGTGACGGTCGCGGTACGAGGGAGGTAGAGCGGTGAGTCCATCCCGAACTGGCAGGTCGCGCCCATGACCAGGTTCGTGCTGCGGCGGTTCGTCGCGATGATCGCGCTGCTGCTCGTCATCAGCTTCGTGACGTTCAGCTTGTTCCAGCTCGGACCGGCGGACCCGGCCGCGGCGGCGTGCGGGCAGGAGTGCACTCCCGAGCGCATCGCCGAGGCCCGCGTCGCGCTCGGGATGGACAAACCGTTCTTCAGCCAGTACTTCGCCTACATGTCCGGGCTGCTGGGCGACCGCGCGGTCGGAGCACCGGGCACCGAGACCCTGTGCTCCTGGCCGTGCCTCGGGAAGTCGTTCCAGACCAACGAGGACGTCACCACGATCATCGGGCGAGCCCTGCCGTACACGGTGTCGGTGGCCAGCGGCGCGATCGTGCTGTGGACCATCGCCGGCGTCGGGTTGGGCCTGCTGGCGGCGCTGCGCAAGGGCCGGCTCACCGACAAGTTGATCGTCGGCGCCGCCTCGGTCGGGGTGTCCCTGCCCATTCCGGTGACCGGTCTGCTGCTGCTCCTGGTGTTCGTCAGCACGCTGGAGCTGCTGCCGTTCACCACCAACGAGATCGTCTCGCCGTTCGGCGCCGCGGGTCCCGGCGGCTGGTTCCTGAACTACCTGCTGCCGTGGGTGGCGCTGGCGGTGCTGTTCAGCGCGCAGTACATCCGGATCACCCGCAGCAACATGCTGGAGACCTTCGGCGAGGACTTCATGCGCACCGCCCGCTCGAAGGGCATGACCCGGCGGCGCGTCGTGTTCAAGCACGGCGTGCGGGCCGGGATCACGCCGGTGGTCACCATGCTCGGGATGGACATCGGCGTCCTGCTGGGCGGTGCCGTGCTCACCGAGCAGATCTTCTCGGTGCCGGGCATCGGGTTCACCGCGGTGCACGCCGCGCAGTCCGGTGACCTGCCCGTCACCATGGCCATCACCATGATGGCCGCGTTCTTCATCATCGTCGCCAACGTCCTGGTCGACGTCGCCTACGCGGTGATCGACCCGCGAGTGAGGGTCGCCTGATGACCACGCCCGAAGCAGCGCCCGTGCTGGCCATCCGCGACCTGCGGGTCAGCTTCCCGACCGACGACGGCGTGGTGCACGCGGTCAACGGGATGGACCTGACCCTGGCGCGCGGGGAAACCGTCGGCATCGTCGGCGAATCCGGTTCCGGCAAGACCGTCACGACCCAGGCGCTGATGGGGCTGCTCAAGGACACCTCGGCCAGCGTCACCGGTCAGATCTTGTTGGACGGGCAGGACCTCAACGCGCTCACCGAGGCCCAGATGCGCGCCTACCGGGGCAAGAAGATCGCGATGATCTTCCAGGACCCGCTGTCGGCGATGCACCCGTTCTACCCGGTCGGGGTGCAGATCGCCGAGGCCTACCGGGTGCACAACGCGGTGTCCAAGAAGGCCGCGGCGGCGATCGCGGTCGACATGCTCGGCCGGGTCGGGATCCCCGATCCGCGGCGCCGGTACGCGGCCTACCCGCACGAGTTCTCCGGCGGCATGCGGCAGCGCGCGATGATCGCCATGGCGCTGGTCTGCGAGCCCGAGCTGCTGATCGCCGACGAGCCCACCACCGCGCTGGACGTCACAGTGCAGGCCCAGATCCTCGACCTGCTCAACGAGTTGCAGGCCGAAACGGCGACCTCGGTGATCATGGTGACCCACGACCTCGGCGTGGTCGCCGAGGTCTGCCACCAGGTCGTGGTGATGTACGGCGGGGTGCACGTCGAGCAGGCCACCGTCGCCGAGCTGTTCAGCTCCCCGCGCCACCCCTACACCCGGGGACTGCTGGCTTCGATGCCGACGTTGGTGGGGGAGTCCGAACGGCTCGAACCGATTCCGGGCGTCCCGCCGTCGCTGCTGGCGCTGCCCGGCGGATGCCTGTTCGCCGACCGCTGCCCGGAGGCGCACCGGGTGCCGGACAACGCCTGCGGCACCCGCCCGCCGACGCTGGTCGGCCCCGACGAGCACCCGTCGCGGTGCCACCTGGAGACGCTGCCCCCGGCCGGAGAGGTGGTCCGATGACGCCGCTGCTGCAGGTCACCGACCTGACCAAGCACTTCCCGATCCGCTCCGGCGTCTTCTCCGCCACCGGTGGTGCGATCAAGGCCGTCGACGGGGTCAGCTTCTCGATCGACGCCGGGCAAACCCTCGGGCTGGTGGGGGAGTCCGGGTGCGGCAAGTCGACCACCGGCCGACTGCTCATGCGGTTGCTGACCGCCACCTCCGGCAGCATCCGGCTCGACGGCCGGGAGATCGCCGAGCTCCGCCGGTCGGACCTGCAGGAGTACCGGCGCCGGGTGCAGATGGTGTTCCAGAACCCGTCCTCGTCGCTCAACCCGCGGCAGTCCGTGGGCAGCGCGATCGCGGCACCGCTGCTGGCCCAGCGGATCACGCCGCCCGGCGGCGTCAAGGCCAAGGTGCGGGACCTGATGGACCGGGTGGGGCTGCGCCCCGACCACTACAACCGCTTCCCGCACGAGTTCTCGGGCGGTCAGAAGCAGCGGGTGGGCATCGCCCGGGCGCTCGCCCTGGACCCGCAGCTGATCATCTGCGACGAACCGGTGTCCGCGCTGGACGTCTCGGTGCAGGCGCAGGTGATCAACCTGCTGGAGGACATCCAGCGGGACACCGGGGTGGCGTACCTGTTCATCGCGCACGACCTGTCGGTGGTCAAGCACTTCGCCGACCGCGTCGCGGTGATGTACCTGGGGAAGATCATGGAACACGGCGACAGCGCAAGCGTTTTCGGCGATCCGAAGCACCCCTACACCCGGGCGCTGCTGTCCGCCGTCCCGCAGCCGGACCCGGCGGCGGACCGGAGCGGGCGGATCCGGCTGTCCGGCGACCTGCCCAGCCCGGCCGACCCGCCGCGCGGCTGCGTGTTCCAGTCCCGGTGCCCGGTGTACCCGTTGCTCGACCAGCAGCGCCAGCGGTCGTGCACCGACAGCGCGCCGAGCGGCGACATCGCCTGCCACCACACCGAGGCAGCCGTGCCAGGGTGGACCGTTCCTGCCGAACATCCTTGTAGCGCAACAGAAAGGTGACGACCGTGTTGATCCGCGACGTCCGCCCGTGGGGTGGCGAGCGCAGCGATGTCGAGCTGGACGGCGATCGCATTGCGGGGATCCGCCCGCACGACCCGGCCGCGCAGCCGGACGGCGAGGTGGTCGAGGGCCGCGGTCGGCTGCTGCTGCCGTCGTTCAGCGATGTGCACGTGCACCTGGATTCGACCCGGATCGGCCTCCCGTTCCGGCCGCACACCGGCGGCCCCGGGGTGTGGACGATGATGCTCAACGACCGGCGGAACTGGCGCGACGCGGAGGTTCCGCTGCCGGAGCGGGTGGCCGGCACGCTGGAGCGGATGATCGCCCGCGGCACCACGCGGGTGCGGTCGTACGCCCAGGTGGACGTGGACTGCAAGCTGGAGAAGCTCGACGCCGTGGTGGCCGCGAAGGAGAAGTTCGCAGCTCAGGCCGAGGTCCAGATCATGGCGTTCGCGCAGGCCGGCATCCTCCGCGAGGAGGGCACCGCCGACTACCTGGAGGCCTCGCTGAAGGCCGGAGCCGAGGTGATCGGCGGCATCGACCCCTGCACCGTGGACCGGGACCCGAAGGGGCACCTGGACGTCGTGTTCGGGCTGGCCGAGAAGTACCAGGTGGAGGTGGACATCCACCTCCACGAGCCGGGGCACCTCGGGGTGTTCTCCACCGATCTCATCCTCGAACGCACCCGGGCGCTGGGCATGCAGGGCAAGGTCACCATGTCCCACGCCTACGAGCTGGGCTCGGTGTCGGAGTCGGTGAGCCGGCGCATCATCGACGACTTCGCCGAGCTGGACATCGCGATGGCCACCGTGGCACCGGCGGGCCGGAACCCGCTGTCCTTGGAGGCGCTGACGGAGGCGGGCGTCCGGGTGGGGCTGGGCGAGGACGGCCAGCGCGATTACTGGAGCCCCTACGGCAACTGCGACATGCTCGACCGCACCTGGCAGCTGGCCTTCACCAACAACTTCCGCCGCGATGACCTGATCGAGATGTCGCTCGCGGTCGCGACGATGGGCGGGGCCTCGATCATGAGCCACGACGTCCCCCGGCTCGCCGGGATCGCCGACCGGCCCGGTCTCGCCGTCGGCGACCGCGCCGACCTGCTGCTGGTCGACGGCGAGACGCCGACCAGCGCCGTGATGGACCGCGGCACCGACCGCACCGTCCTGCACGACGGCGTGATCGTCGCCGACCAACTGGCCCTGGTGAGCTGAGCCCTCCGGCCCGCTGCCGCCCCCAGGTCGGCAGCGGGCCGGAGGGCGGTTTCTAAGGCGGCGGATCCAGGTCGATCCGCACTGTCATCAGGTTCGTGCCGAGGAGCCGGACCATCGTGCTGTTGAGCCGCGGCAGCTCGCGCAGGCGTCGGCGGGCGTCGTCCTCGGGGAGCAGCACGGCGGTGCCGCTCCGCCAGATTCCGTTGTGCTGCAGGCGAACCCTCGGGTCGGCCTCGATGTTGCGCACGTAGTTCGACGACTTGCCGTGGTCGGACACCAGCCAGAACGTGTCACCGGTCAGCGCGCCGCCGATCGGGGTGGTGCGCGCGAGCCCGGACTTCCGGCCGGTCGTCTCCAGCAGCGCCTGGCCCGGCATCCGCCCGACGACCCGTCGCATCACCGGGTTCGCCAGGTGCCGGTGGAGGACGTTCACGAGGCGGCGTTTCCGTTCCGACACGGCATCCCCTTCCGAGGTTGTCAATGGCCGAGGCGCTGTGCGACGAGCACGCTGCGGAACTGCTGCGCGAGTTCACCGCCGGTCGCCGGGAGGAGCTGAGCGCGGTCCTGGCACCTTGGGTGCCCGCCGCTGAGCTCGATCTCGCCGTGGACCAGGCGTTCGGAGTTCTCTGGTACCGGTTGCTCCTCGGGCACGCCCCGGTGGATCGCTCGCCGGCACGAAGTCTCGCCGCCTTGCTCGTGCGGCAGCTGCAATCCGCCTGATCAGGCCCGGATCGGGTCCGACCAGATGTCCATCGGGACGATGTGGGCGCTTCGCCCGGCCGGGTCGAGGATGCGGCCCATCCGCTTGATGAACCGGAGCACCATCACCTGGTTCAGCACCCGCAGCCTGGGGGCCACACCGGCCAGCCGGGAGTCCACGGAGGGTGCCTCGTGCATCGAGCGGGCCGCGATTCCCAGCAGGAGGTTGGCGTCGCCACCGGAGGTGCTCATGCACACCCGCAGGCCCGACATCCCGCGCACCAGCGACGTCGTCGTCTCGGTGTCGTCGGGGTCGATGCGGCACCAGAGCCACAGCGCGATCGGCCACCCGGACAACGATTGCGACGCGTCGCAGCGCAGCGTCACGATCTCGCGTGCGATCAGGTCGTCCAGCCGCCGGCGCACCGTCGTCAGGCTCAGGCCCGTTCGGCGGCCGAGGTCGGCCAGCGACATCCGGCCGTTCTCGCCCAGGCAGAGGATGAGGTTCCGGTCGGCGGAGTCCAGCGGGCGCCGCGTGGTGCGGGCCGGCTGGGGGCGGTTCTCGGCGGTCAGCCGTGCGATCTGGGTGGCGTCCAGCATCTTCAACTGCCACTGATCGCCTTGGGTGTGGGCCTTGGTCACCACGTGCGTCCGCGTGGACCGGATGCCGGGGACGGCGCCGAGCTCGTCGAGCAGGAACCGGGACAGCGAGGCCAGGTCGGCCACCGCCACCAGGATCTGGAGGTCGTGGTCGCCGCTGGTGTGCTCGATGCTGAGCACGTGCGGCCAGCGCGCGAGCAGCTGCGCGGTCTCGCTCGTCCTCGCCGTGGCGCAGTTGACCTCCACCACCGCCAGGCACGCCTCCGGTGACTGGTGCCCCGTCGGGCGACCGGTCACCCATGCCGCGCCGGAATCGCTGAGCCGCTGCCAGCGCCTGGCCGCGGTCACCGGGTCCATGCCGAGGGCATCGCCGACCCGGCGCCAGGTGGCCCGCGGATCGACCTGGAGGCAGTTGATCAGGGCCATGTCGAACTCGCTCAGAACGGTGGATTCCTGCGCGTTGACGACCATGACGAAAGAATCCTTCGATTTCGATCGATGAGCCGGTGCCTAGCGGCAGCCTGGCACATCGCCGGGCGAGATCAAACCGCGCGCGGTCGGACGCGGACGCAGGCAGCCGGAACTCGATGATCATGAAGGTTGCGGGGAAATGAGCACGAGCACTTCTTCGGCAGCGGAGTCGCTGCAGGTAGACCTCCTCGAACTGCGGCGCGCGCTGCACGCCGAGCCCGAGGTGGGGCTCCAGCTGCCGCGCACCCAGCGCAGGGTCCTCGACGCGCTGGCCGGGCTGCCGCTGGAGATCACCTCGGGCGAGCGGCTCAGCTCGGTCACCGCCGTGCTCCGCGGCGGTCGCCCCGGCCCGCCGGTGCTGCTGCGCGGGGACATGGACGCGCTGCCGATGACCGAACGCACCGGCTCGGCCCACGCCTCCCGCATCGACGGCGCCATGCACTCCTGCGGCCACGACCTGCACACCGCGATGCTGGTAGGTGCTGCCCACCTGCTCTCGTCGCGTCGGGAGGAGCTGGCCGGCGACGTCATCTTCATGTTCCAGCCGGGGGAGGAGGGCTGCGACGGCGCGGGGAAGATGATCGACGAGGGCGTTCTCGAAGCCGCCGGTCAGCGCCCGGTCGCGGCGTACGCGCTCCACGTGCTGTCCTCGCGGCTGCCCAACGGGGTGTTCGCCAGCAGGCGCGGGCCGATGCTCGCCGGCGGTGACGTGCTGAAGGTCGGCGTGCGCGGCAAGGGCGGCCACGGGTCCGCTCCCCACCTGGCGCGCAATCCGATCCCCGCCGCTTGCGCGATGGTGGGCGGATTGCAAGCGCTGGTCGCCGATGCCGTCGACCCGTTCGACCCGGCGGTGCTGACCATCGGCGCGATCCACTCCGGTACCGCCGGGAACATCATCCCCGAGCAGGCCGTGATCGAGGGCTCCCTGCGCTACTTCTCCCCGGAAGCACGCGACGCGCTGCGCGACCGCTTCCGCCAGGTGTGCTTGTCGACGGCCCTCGCGCACGGCGTGGAGGCGGATCCGGAGGTCATCGAGTACGTCGCGGCCACGGTCAACGACGACGCGGAGGCCGACTTCGCCGCAGAAGTCGTCGGCGATCTGCACGGCACCAACCGCTTCCACGCCTTGGAGCACCCGTTGACCGCCGGCGAGGACTTCTCCCGCGTCCTCGAGCAGATCCCGGGCGCTTTCCTGATGCTCGGCGCGTGCCCGACCGGGGTCGACCCGGCGAAAGCACCGGAGAACCACTCGCCGTACGCGGTCTTCGACGACGGCTGCCTCTCCGACGGTGCCGCACTGCTCGCGGAACTGGCCGTCCGCCGGCTCGCCCGCACCGCGGCCTGACCAGCTGATCCGGATGCCCGAGACCCGGAACCCCGGCCGAACCGCACGACCCACGAGGTGAACCCCATGACCCAGAACCTGCGCAACATCGAGCAAGGCGTGCACCGGGATCTGCGCGCGGAGACCACCTACGGCGGATATCTGCAGCTGGACCGGCTGCTGGATGCGCAGCAGCCGCTGAGCGAGCCGCCGCACCACGACGAGCTGCTGTTCATCATCCAGCACCAGACCTCGGAGCTGTGGTTCAAGCTCGTGATCCACGAGCTGCGCCGGGCGATGGCCCGCATCGCCGACGACCAGCTGCGCCCGGCGCTGAAGTCGTTGGCCCGCGTCAAGCACATCCAGCGCCAGCTGTTCGAGCAGTGGGCGGTGCTCGAAACCCTGACGCCGAGCGAGTACGCCGAGTTCCGCGGTGCGCTCGGCCGTTCGTCGGGGTTCCAGTCGGCGCAGTACCGGACCGTGGAGTTCCTGCTGGGGAACAAGAACGCCGAGATGATCGACGTCTTCGCCCACGACCCGGCGGCGCGGGCCGAGCTCGAGGACGCTCTGCGGGCGCCCAGCCTCTACGACGAGTTCCTGCGGTTCCTGGCCAGGGCCGGGCACCCGGTTCCGGCGGAGCTGTTAGGAAGGGACGTCAGTGCACCGCACGAGTTCCAGAGCGCGCTGGTGCCGGTGCTCAAGGCGATCTACGAGAACGCCGACCAGCACTGGGAGGCCTACGAGACCTGCGAGGAGCTCGTGGACGTCGAGGAGAGCTTCCAGCTGTGGCGGTTCCGCCACCTCAAGACGGTCAGCAGGATCATCGGGTTCAAAACCGGCACCGGCGGGTCCAGCGGTGTGCCGTTCCTGAAAGCCGCGCTGGACCTGACGTTCTTCCCGGAGCTCATGGCGGTGCGCACCGAGATCGGTTGACCCGCGCCCGCACCCCACCGAAGCAGAGAGGACCCCGCACCGATGACCCCCACCCTCGAGGACGCCCGCCGGTTCGACGCCGAGGACCCGCTGTCCGGCTTCCGCGACCGGTTCGTCGCGCCCGACGACGAAGGGATCGTCGCCTACCTCGACGGCAATTCCCTCGGCCGACCGCCGAAAGCCACCTTGGCGAGGCTGGATTCGCTGGTGCGCGGTGAGTGGGGCACCGGGCTGATCCGCTCGTGGTCGGAAGGGTGGATGGAATTGCCGGTGCAGGTGGGGGATCGGCTCGGTGCGGCTGCGCTGGGTGCTGCGCCCGGCCAGGTCGTGGTCGCCGACTCCACCAGCGTGTGCCTCTACAAGGTGCTGCGCGCGGCCGTCGCGCTGCGCCCGGGACGCACTGAGATCGTGACCGACCGGCACAACTTCCCGACCGACAACTACGTGGTGCAGGGCGTCGCCGACGAGCTGGGGCTGGCGGTCCGGTGGATCGACAGCGACCCGGAGGGCGGCGTCACCGCCGAGGAGCTCGCCGCGGTGCTGTCGGAGCGGACCGCGGTCGTCGTCCTGTCGCACGTGGCCTACCGGTCGGCCTTCATCGCCGACATGGCGGCGATCACCGAGCTCGGCCACTCGTGCGGCGCGCTCGTGGTGTGGGACCTGTGCCACAGCGTCGGCTCGGTTCCCGTCGAGCTGGACGCGCTCGGCGTGGACTTCGCGGTCGGCTGCACCTACAAGTTCCTCAACGCGGGCCCTGGAGCACCGGCGTTCGTCTACGTCCGCGCCGAGCACCAGGAAGCGTTCCGGCAGCCGATCTGGGGCTGGATGGGCAGCGATCTGCCGTTCGCGATGGAGCACGGCTACCAGCCCGCGGCCGGCGTCCGCAGGGCCTTGTCCGGGACGCCGCCGATCACCGGCATGGTGGGCGTCGACGAGGGCGTGGCGCTCGTCGCGGAAGCCGGCATCGACCGGATCCGGGCCAAGGCGGTCGAGCTGGGGGAGATGGTGATCGAGCTGGCCGACGAGTGGCTGGTGCCGTTGGGAATGCGGGTCGCCTCGCCGCGCGACGCCGAGCTCCGCGGCGGGCACGTCACCGTGGCGCGCGCGGATGGGGAGGAGCTCTCCCGCAGGCTCATCGACGACGGCGTGATCATCGACTTCCGGCCGCCGGACGGGATCCGCATCGGGCTCTCGCCGCTGACCACCTCCTTCGCCGAGACCTGGCAGGCGATGGACGCGATGCGCCGGATCGCCGCCGAGGGCCGGTGAGGCGATGACCGAACCCGACGTGCTCGTCCGGCCGGCCCCGGAGCCCGACCGGACCGTCGCCTACGGCCCGGCCCCGGAGCACCTGGCCGACGTGTGGCTGCCCGCAGCGCAGTCCGGCAGGCCGCTGGTGCTGCTCGTGCACGGCGGTTTCTGGCGCCCGGCCTACGACCGGGCGCACACCCGGCCGATGGCCGCGGCCCTGCGGGACGCCGGATGGCCCGTGGCATCGCTGGAGTACCGCCGCGTGCCCGGACATCCCGACGTCACCACCGGCGACGTGCGCCGGGCCGTCGAAGTCCTGCCCGGGCAGGCCGGTTCCGCCGGAACTGTCCTAGTTGGACATTCCGCTGGCGGTCACCTCGTGCTCTGGGCCGCGGCGACGTGCCCGCCCGAAGGTCTGCTCGGGACCGTCGCACTGGCCCCGGTCGCCGACCTCGCCCTCGCCGAGCAGGCCGACTTGGGGCGCGGAGCGGTCACCGCATTCCTAGGCGCCGCTGCGAACACCCGCCGTGACCTCGATCCGGTTCGGGGGTCCAGCCCCGCCACCCCGGTCATCCTCGTCCACGGTGCTGACGACCACGAGGTACCGCTCGACACGAGCAGGTCCTACCTGCGAGCGCACCCCGCCGCGAGCCTCGACGAGCTGCCCGCCACCGGGCACTACGAGCTGATCGACCCGCTCGCGCCGGCCTTTGCCCGGCTCCTCAACGCCCTCGACCTGCTGACCCGTCAAGACAAAAAGAATACTCTTTAGCTTTTCCTGGAGACGAAAGAAGCCAGGATTGGGAATCTGAACTGCTCTTTGTGTGAAACCCTGGATTGAAGAGGCCTAAAGAGTATACTGATCTCCATGTTGAGCGACATGGGGTTCGCCGCTGGCAGCTGCGTCGTGGTGACCGGGGCGGGCAGTGGCATCGGTAGGGCCGTCGCGCTGGGTGCGGCCGAACTCGGGGTCGCAGTCGCCGCGTGGGACGTCGACGGTCGTGCGGTGACCGGCCTGGCCGCGGAGATCGCGGAGCGGGGAGGAGCGGCGCTGCCGGTCGAGGCGGACGCGTCCGACCCGCCGTCGGTCGCGGCGGCGCTGGACCGCGTGCTGGCGTGGCGGACGCCGGGGCTGCTGGTCAACAACGCCGGCCCGCCCAGCGGGGTGCCGCAGCCGTTCGCCGATGGGATCGTCGGCGTGCTCGGAATCGTCGACCTGGTCACGAATTCCTGGCTCGACCGGGTGCAGGAGCAGGCCGCGGCGGTGGTGAACGTGGCCTCGATCGCCGGCACCGCGATCGGCGGCGAAGTGAGCTGGTACTCGGCGGCGAAGGCCGGGGTCATCGGGTACACCCGGCACCTGGCGGCCGCCGCACCGTTCGGGGTGAGGGCCAACGCGATCGCGCCTGGCCTGGTGGACACCCCGCGGATGAAGGAGTTCCTCCCGTCGGAGGCAGGGCGGCGCGTGGTGGCCCGGATCCCGCGCGGTGCGCCGGTGCGCCCCGAGGAGGTCGCCGCGCCTGTGCTGTTCCTGCTGTCCCCGTCGGCCTCGGCCATCACCGGCACGGTCGTCACCGTGGACGCCGGTCTGTCGGTCACGACCTGACCTCCCCGCTTCCCCTCCGACAAGGACGTTCGCCCATGAGTTCCGCGAAACCCCTGCCCGCTGACGACGCCGATCTGGTGCGCAGCCTCGGCGTGCCCACCAACGGGACCGTCTACGACCTGTCCTCGGGCTGGTGGCGGCACATGCCCACGTTCGACGGCTACCCGCGTTTCGAGGTCGTCACCTACAACTCGCCGCAGGGGCAACGGGTCGAGCGCCGCTTCCCGTTCTCCGAAGATGCCTCGAACGACGTGGGATTCGGGTACGTCTCCGAGCTCGTCTCGGGCAGCCTGCACACCGGGACGCACATCGACGCGCTCTGCCACGTCACGTGCGGCAGCGAGGACGAGTGGCACGGCTCCGCATCGTCCACCGCCGAACTGGGCAACTACGGTGCCACCCGCGGCGATGCGTCGGAACTCGCTCCCATCATCGGCCGCGGGGTGCTGCTGGACGTGCCGGGCGCACTGGGCCTGGAGGTGCTCCCGCCGCATTTCGCCATCGGCGAGGAACACCTCCGGCGTGCGGCGGAAGCCGCGGGCATCACCATCGCGGCCTCCGACATCGTGCTGGTGCGCACCGGGCAGATGAAGTTCTGGCCGGACATCGCGAAGATCACCGAGAACAGCGGAGGCAGCGGCGTCGCGTTGGACGGTGCGCGATGGCTCCTCTCGCACGGTGTGCGCTACGTCGGTGCGGACACGATGTCGTTCGAGGTTCGACCGTCCGAAGTGGAGGGAAATCCGCTGCCCGTGCACCTGCTGCTGCTGCAGCAGCACGGGGTGCACATCATGGAATGGGTCGACTGCGAGGAGCTGGCCGCGGACGGAGTCGCGGAGTTCCTGTTCATCGGATTGCCGTTGACCATTCGCGGCGGCACCGGGTCGCCGCTGCGGCCCATCGCCGTGGTCTGACGGCCGCTCATCCCCACTGCACGAAAGCGCCGAAAGGGTTGTTGGATGAATCCAGATCTGATGCGCCAGTACCTCGCCGGACGCCGGACCAGTCGCCGTGCTGCTCTGCGGATCGCCGGTGCTGCAGGAGTGCTCGGAGCCAGCGCCGTGGCCGGGGTTCCCACGGCGAGTGCGGCTGGGGCTCCCGCGCCGGCCGGTCCCGGGAAGCCGGGCGATCGTTTCGACGACGCGCTGTTCGACTACTCGGATCCGGCGAACCTGGCCGACTGGGCACCGAGCCGCTACGGCGCGGACGACCAGCGGGGCGCGCTCAACGAGGTGACGCCGGAGAAGACTGCGGCAGCACTGGGTCTGGTCCGTTCCAGTGCGGTGCGGACCTACAACCTCGGCGAGTTGATGTACAACGGTTTTCCGGCGGCTGGATCGGGCATCCGCCGCAGCTACGAGCAGCGGCTGACCGTCAGCGGCTACCAGCCGCCCCAGGGCTTCCAGGACGAAGGCGGCGTGCTGTTCACCACCGATCCGCTCGGGACCAACAAGTTGAGCTACCACGAGGAGCGCTTCGCCGGGGAGGTGTTCCCGAACCACTCGGAGCCGCTGTCGACGACGTTCCAGATCGGGTCGCAGCTCGACAACCTCAACCACATCGGGTCGGGCGACTTCTTCTACAACGGGCTTCGGGGGCCTGACGTCGCTCGCGGCCACGGGACGGCCAAGCTGGGCAGCGAGAACGTGGGTCCGGTGGTGACCAGGGGAGTGCTGCTGGACGTGCTCGGGGTGAAGCTGGCCAAGGGCCAGGTGGGGGATCTCGCCGAGCCGGCGTCGAACGGCGAGCCGCTGTTGCGGGAGAACTACCGGATCACCGTGGCGGACCTGGTCGAAGCGATGGACTTCGGCCGCATCAAGGCGATCGAGCCCGGTGATGCGGTCCTGCTGCGCACCGGGTGGCACCAACTGCTCGTCCGCCGCGACCCGGGCGACGTCGCGCGCTGGCAGGCGCCGCACGGCATGCCGGGGATCTACGTGCGGGAAGCCCGGTGGCTGTCCCAGTTCCGCCCGGCGATCATCGGCAGCGACACCTGGGCGCTCGAAGTGCTCGGCAGTCCGGTGAACGAGGACGGCGCGATCTTCCCGGTCCACCAGGAACTGATGATGCGGCACGGCATCCGGATCGGGGAGTCCTACGTCCTCGACGATCTCGCCGAGGACGGCGTGCACGAGTTCGTCTTCGCGGTGACGCCCCAGTTCTCCGAAGGTGCCACCGCGGGCAACACGACTCCGCTCGCACTGGCCCAACGCCGGTGAGCTGCTCGCCGATCCCGGTTGATCACGACTGCAGTGCGGGAGGAACGACGACGATGGCGTTGAACGATGTTGCCAACGACGTGCCGCTCAGCCCGCTGAGCTTCTTGCACCGCACGGCGGACATCAGCGGTGATGACATCGGGGTGATCACCGACGGCGGGGACCGGGTGTCGTGGTCGCGGCTGCTGGATCGGGCGCAGCGGTTGGCCGGCCGCCTGTCGGAACTCGGGCTGGAGCCCGGTGACCGGGTGGCGGTCCTGGCGCCCAACGACCTTCCGCTGCTGGAAGCGCATTACGGTGTTCCGGGCGCGGGTTGCGCCCTGGTGGCGCTGAACACGCGGCTGTCGCCCCAGGAGTACGAACTGGTGTTGCGCCTCGCCGGGGCCAAGGCGCTCATCGTCGACCACTCGCTCACCGGTCAGGTGGCCGACATCGCGACCCGGGTGCCGACCCTTCGCGCAGTTGTCGCGATCGGTCCCGACGACGAGCCGGACCCCGACGGCTACACCGACTGGCTGGACACCGCACGACCGATGCCCTTGCGGCTTCCCGGCGACGAACGCCAGCCGCTGGCGGTCAACTTCACCTCGGGTACCACGGGCAAGCCGAAAGGCGTGGTGTACACGCACCGCGGCGGCTACCTGAACGCGCTCGGACAGGTCGCGTCCGTCGGGCTGAACGCCGACTCGCGCTACCTGTGGACGCTGCCGATGTTCCACTGCAACGGCTGGTGCTACACCTGGGCGGTGACCGCCGTCGGCGGGCAGCACGTCGCGCTGCGCAAGGTGGACCCGCCGCGCGTGCTCGACCTCGTCCGGGACCACGCGATCACGCACCTGTGCGGCGCGCCGGTCGTGCTCGACTCACTGAGCGAGGAGAGCCGTTCGCGCGGAGGAACCGAATTCGCGCAGAGCGTGCTCTACGCGGTCGGCGGCGCAGCCCCGTCACCGACTGCGATCGCGGAGATGTCACGCATGGGCGTCGAAATCGTGCACCTGTACGGGATGACCGAGACCTACGGCCCGGCGATGATGTGCGTGCCGCGGCCCGAATGGCGCCAGTACGAGCTTCCCCGCCTGGCGAAGACGATGGCGCGCCAGGGCGTCCGCACCCTGAACGTCGAGTCGGTGCGCGTGGTGACCGCGGACTTCGACGACGTCCCCGCCGACGGCACCACGCTCGGCGAGCTGGTCATCCGGTCGAACACCGTGATGTCGCACTACCTCGACGATCCGGACGCGACGGCGGCGGCGTTCACCGGCGGCTGGTTGCACACCGGTGACGTCGCGGTCCGCCACGCCGACGGGTACGTCGAGATCCGCGACCGGCTCAAGGACGTCATCATCAGCGGCGGCGAGAACATCTCCTCGATCGAGGTGGAGAACGTCCTGCTCGAGCACGCCGCGGTGGCCGAGGCGGCCGTGGTGGCCCGGCCCCACGCGAAATGGGGCGAGGTGCCGGTCGCCTTCGTCCGTTCGCACGAGGGGCACGACGTGACTGAGACCGAGCTCGTCGAGTGGCTTCGGGCCCGGCTGGCGCATTTCAAGGTGCCGCGCGAGGTCCGCTTCGGCTCCCTGCCGAAGACCTCGACCGGGAAGGTGCGCAAGGCGGTGCTGCGGGAGGCGGCGCGATCGCGGCCCGAAGGTGGTCGCGATGCGCACGCGTCCGCTACTTGATCGGCGAGCGCAGCCGGACTCCGCCGATCACGCGTCCTCGGCGAGGGCCTCGGCTCGGACCCGGCGGCGGTCCGGTTTGTTGTTCGGGGTGAGCGGGATCGCGGTGAGCAGGCGGAGCGTCTTGGGGATCTTGTAGCCGGCCAGCGCACTCCGGCAGTGGGCGCGCAGCTCTTCCAGCTCGATCCGAGCGTCCGGTGCGGCGACCACGCCCACCTCGACCCGCTCGCCCCAGTGCTCGTCGGGCATGCCGTACACGATCGCGTCGGCGACGTGCGGGTGGCGGAGCACCACTTCCTCCACCTCGCGCGGGTAGACGTTCTCTCCACCGCTGATGATCATCTCCTTCCGGCGCCCGGCGATGAACACCCAGCCGTCCTCGGTCCGGGACGCGAGATCGCCGATGTGCACCTCGTCCGGTCGGAAGGTCGCTGCCGTGTCCTCGGCGAGTCCGTAGTACCCGCGGGTCTGCCACGGGCAAGAGACCACCAGGTCGCCGACGGCACCGGTCGGCACCTCGCGGCCGTCCTCGCCGAGGATCCGCACGGTGGCACCGGGCAGCGGCCTGCCCACCCCGCTGAACCGGCCTGCCAGGAGGTCTTCGTGGTCGAAGCCCATGACGGAGCCGAACTCGGTCGCCCCGAACCCGGCCCGGATCCGGGCGTTCGGGAAGTCGCGCAGCAGGCCTTGCACGAAGTCGTCGGTGGAGGGGGCAGAGCCGAAGCGGATCGCGGTGACGTTGCTGCGGCGGGTGCTGGCGAACTCGGGCCGGGCGCGCAGCGCGGCGAACATGGTCGGTGCGCCCATGAGCCGGCTGGCGCCGCGGTCGATGGCCGCCAGCGCTGCTGCGGCGTCGAACCGGCGCTGGATCCACACCTCGCCGCCGGCCATCAGCGGCGCGAGCAGGTTCGTGCCGAGCGTGATGTGGAAGAACGGGGAGAAGAACAGCTCGACGTCGGCGGGGGTCCGGGGGTTGCCGTGCGCGCACGTGTTCAGCCACAGCCACAGGCTGCGGTGGGTGTGCACCGCGCCCTTCGGGGTTCCGGTCGTACCGCCGGTCGCGAAGATCACGGCCAGGTCGTCCTCGGCCGGGCGGAAGCGATCTCCGGCGGGGGCGTGCAGCGGTTCCAGGCGTTGTGCCACCGGAAGTTCCCGGTCCGCGGCGGGGAGTTCGACGACCTGGTAGCCCGTCTCGCGCGCGAGCGGTGCATAGGTCTGGTCGGCGAGCACCAGGGTGGGGTCGAGCGCAGCGAGGTAGGTGCGCGCCTCCGGTGCGGTGAGCCGGATGTTCAGCGGCGCGGCCACCATCCCGCCCGCCAGCGCCCCGAGTATCGCGATGGTGTGCGGGATCGACGGCTGCATGGCCGTGACGACCCGGTCGCCGGGGCGGGCTCCGGCGTTCCGGAGCCCGGTCGCGACCGCGTCCATCGCGGCGACCAGCTCGGCGAACGTCAGCTCACCGCACTCGTCCACGAGCGCCCGGCGGCGCGCCCCGTGCGGTTGGTCGCCAATCGTTCGCAGCCAGTTCGGCAGCGTGAGTTCCTCGGCCACTGCGTCTCCCTCGCTCTCGTGGGTTCAGGGCCTGCTCTGGAATACCAGGGCGGGCTGCTCGTACCGGGCCTCGGACACGGCGTGGAGTGCAGCGATCTCCCGTTGCAGGCCCGGGTACTCGGCGATGATCTGCGCCTGCTCCTGCGGTGAGGGGGACAGGCCTGCTGCGGCGAGCAACGCCGGGACGACGACCGTCGGGTCTGCGCTCATCGTGCTCTCCAATGCTCACGCGGTGAAGTGGTCGCGCACCAACTCCGGCACGCGCCTGTGCCAGTCGGTTCGTCGCTGGTAGGCCTGCCCGGCAGCGATCACCGCGGCATCGTCGAACGGCTTGCCGGCGATGTGCATCCCCAGCGGCAGACCGTCGGAGGTGAAGCCCATCGGAACCGACATCGCCGGATTGCCCACCGCGTTCCAGCAAGCGGTCAACGCCGCGTCCGCCATCCCGTCGGTTCGCAGCGACCGGAGTTCGGGGGCCGGGCCGGTCATCGTCGGCGTCACGACCAGGTCGACGTCGCCGAACAGGTCGGCGAGCTTGCGCTGACCGACGCGGCGGACGCGTTGCAGCTGCACGAAGTCGCCCGCCGAGATCAGCGCACCCCTCACCACGGCCATCCGGGTTCCCGCGCCGTAGTCGGACCACCGGTCCTGCAGATCGTTCCGGTGGTAGGCGTACGCTTCCGCCGCCAGGCCCAGCCTCGTGACCGATTTCAGCTCGGCGTAGCAGGGGAGCTCGACCGGCACCACGGATGCTCCGGCAGCCTGCAGCTCGTGCACCGCCAGTTCGAACAGCGACCCCAATTCGCTGTGCGCGTGCGGGGATTCGTCCAGCAGCGGATCCACGCCGATGCGCAGTCCGGTGATCGAGTCGGGCACGGTGAAGCGAGCGGAATCAACCGAGGTCGGGTCGCCGGCGTCGTGGCCGGATACCGCATTCACGATCGTCGCGCAGTCCTGGGCTGTCCGGGCCAGCGGGCCGATGTGGTCGTAGCTGTAGCCGAGCGGGACGCACCCGGACTTCGGGACCAGGCCGAAGGTCGGTTTGAGGCCGGTCACACCGCACGCGGCGGCCGGGAAGCGGATGCTGCCCGCGGTGTCCGTGCCGAGGCCGCCGAGGAACATGCCCGTCGAGACACCGCATCCGGCCCCGGAGCTCGAACCGCCGCTGTAGTGCGCGGTGTTCCACGGGTTGCGCGTGATCGGGAAGGGCCGGTCCGCGTCCGGGGCGCCGATCGCGAACTCCATCATCGCGGTCTTGCCGGTGACCACGGCTCCCGCCGCGCGCAATCGAGCTACGACCGGAGCATCTCCGGTGCTTCCCCAGGTCCTGTCCAGGACGACGCTCTGCGCTGTGGTCTCGCCTTCTTCGGTGGCGATGGAGTCCTTGATCCCCAAGGGGATGCCGTGCAGCGGCCCGCGATCCAGCCCCTTGGCCAGCTCGGCATCCGCTTGTGCAGCGGCGGCCAGAGCGGTGTCGTCGAACCGGGAGAGGTAGACGCCGAGCTCGGTGTCGTGCGCGTCCGCGACGGCGAAGGCCGACCGGACGAGCTCGACGGAGGTCGTCTCGCCGCTCCGAAGTGCTGCGGCGGCTTCGGCGATCGTCAGCTGCATGAGCCCCTCCCGGCCGAGATCCGAGCGCAATGAGCCTGCTTGGCACGTCATGGCGCTGTCGGCTCCGGTGTGGACAGTGCCACGGGGTCGTCCTCGGCGAGGTCGCGACCGCGGGTTTCGGAGATGCGCCAGATCGCGACGATGGTGATTCCCGCTGCCACGGCCGCGATCGAGCTCAGCGGCACGCTCGAGCCGCCGGTGCGGGCGACCAGGCTGCTGGCGATCAGCGGTGTGAAACCGGCGCCGATCAGGCTGGCCAGCTGGTAGCCCAGCGAGATGCCGGTGTAGCGGACGCCGGTGCCGAACATCTCCGAGAGCATGGGCGCCAGCGGCGCGTACATCAGGTTCTGCAACACCTGCGCGAACATCATCCCAGCCGTCATCAGCAGCACGGAACCGGTGTTTATCAAGGCGTACAAGGGGAATGCGAACAGCACCGCGCCGATGGCACCGATGAGGCCGACGGCGCGGCGGCCGAGCCGGTCCGTCCAGGCGGAGAACACCGGGATGCAGATGATGCCGACGACCGCCACGAGCATCAACGCCCGTGCGATGTCGGACGTCTCGAAACCGAGCCCCTTGGCGTAGGCGAGGATGTGCGAGCTGATCAGCGCGCTGAGCGCGAACGGTCCGATCCCGGCCGCGCAGGCGAGGATGAGCGCGCGGGGACGGCGCAGAACCTGCACCACCGGGATCCTGCGGCGCTCCTGGGCGCCGGCCTTGGCGGCCGCCGCCTCGAACACGGGGCTCTCGACGATCCGGAGCCGGACGTACAGGCCGATCAGCAGCAGCAGGGCGCTGAGCAGGAAGGGCAGCCGCCATCCCCAGGACAGCAGGGAGCTCTTCGGCAGCAGGGTGATCAGCGCGAGCACCACGGTGGACAGGAAGGCGCCGAGCGGTGAACCGAGCTGCGTGATCCCCGCCCACATGCCTCGGCGGCGCGCGCCGGCGTGCTCGACGACCATCAGCGCCGCGCCGCCCCACTCGCCGCCGACCGAAAGTCCTTGCACCACGCGCAGAACGACCAGTGCCAGCGGCGCTGCGATGCCGATCGAGTCGTAGGTGGGCAGCACGCCGATGAGGAAGCTGGCACCGCCCATCAGCAGCATGGTGATCATCAGCATCGACTTGCGGCCGAGGCGATCGCCGAAGTGCCCGAAGATCAGCCCGCCCAGCGGGCGGGCCACATAACCGGCCGCCAGGGTGCCGAACGCCGCGATCGTGGACGTGGCCGCATCGAGGGACGGGAAGAACAGCTCCCCGAAGACCAGGGCCGCCATCGAGCTGTAGATCAGGAAGTCGTAGTACTCGATCACCGTGCCCAGCAGGCCGGACAGGGTCACCTTGCGCAGCTGCGCGGACCGGTCGCGGCGGGAACTCGACGTGGTGCGGGTCGCTGCGGAGCTGTCGGGTGTCGACGGCTCCGGTGCGGGTGGTTCCTGCGCGACCATCGGGACCTCCGTGGGGCGGTGAACGGGCGAGGTGCAGTACTGATGGGCGCAAAAAGAGTATCCTCTTTAAGATGGATCGACAAGGATCTGCTCGAATTGCAGCCTAGTCGCCGGAGGTGGTAGCGGGCTGGCAGTCCGGCAGATTCAAGAGTTGAAGTCCGGTGCCCAGGCGTGTTGTTCGAGCGGTCCCGCTGTCCGGGATCGCCAACGGCGCTTCGCGTGTGTTAGGAATAAAGTGCACTGAATTGGAAGCCTTCGTCGATGGGAGCTACCGCGGTGATCCGAGTGGACTACTGGCCGAGCATCCGCACGTCCGGGAGGGGCTGATGGAATTCGCGTGGAGCGGAGCCGACGCGGGCTTCCGCCACGAGCTGGTGGACTTCCTCGACCGCGAGCTGGCCGGCTGGGACCGATCGACCGGGCTCGGCAGCGCGGTCCACAGCGACTTCTCACGGGCGTTCGTGCGCACGCTGGCCGACCGGGGATGGCTCACGCCGCACTGGCCCGAGGAGTACGGCGGTGGCGGCCAAGGCGCGTGGCAGCACTTCGTGCTCGGCGAGGAGCTGTGGAAGCGCGGCGAACCGCGCGGGCCGCAGTACATGAACGTCAACTGGGTCGGCCCGGCGATCATCAAGTACGGCACGGAGGAGCAGAAGCGCGAGCTGCTCCCGCCGATCGCGCGCGGCGAGGTCTTCTGGTGCCAGGGCTTCTCCGAGCCGGAGGCCGGAACCGACCTGGCGGCACTCCGGACGCGGGCGGTTCGGGACGGGGACGGCTTCGTCCTGAACGGGCAGAAGATCTGGACCTCCTACGCCAACGAGGCGGACTACTGCTTCCTGCTGGCGCGAACGGGTTCGGTCGCCGACGGCCGCGACGGCATCTCGGTCTTCCTGCTGCCGCTGAAAACACCGGGGGTCGAAGTCCGGCGCATCGACGGCCTCGTCGGCGAGCACTCGTTTAACGAACTCTTCCTCACCGACGCCCGCATTCCAGCCGAGTGCTTGCTCGGCGAGGAGAACAAGGGCTGGGAGATCGTCCGGCGGACGCTGGCCTACGAACGCGTCGGAGCACCGCGGTACGCGCGCGCCGCGCTGGTGCTCGACCGGCTGGCCGAATGGTGCCGGGCAGCGGGCCTCCTGGAGGACGGGGGCGTCCAGGAGCAGTTCGGCCAAGCGCGAGCGCTGTGCGAAGCGGCCAGGATCCTGGTCTACCGCGTGATCGACGAACGGGCGAAGGCGAAGGAACCCTCGCCGCTGGCGTACCAGGCCCGCGCGGCGATGGTGCAGGCCGAACGGGCCGTCGGTGACCTCGCCCTGGACGTGATGGGCAGCGAAGCCCTGGTGGAGGGGGCCTTGGGCGACGCGCAGTTCCGCAACTCGCTCGGCGCGGGCATCGCCGCGGGCAGCTACGAGGTCCAGCTCAACTTGATCACCCGCCTCATCCTGAACCTGCCGAAGGACTGACCATGGATTTCGAGCTGTCGTCGACCCAGAGCGCACTCCTCGACTCGCTGGGCACCCTGTTGAGCAGGCACGCAGGCACGACCCGCAGCCGTGCGCTCGCCGCATCCGGCGAGTACGACCACGCCCTGGAATCCGAGCTGCGGCAGGCCGGGTTCCTCGACCTGTTCGAAGCAGAGGAAGCCGGCCCGCTCGGCGCGGCGCTCGCGGTCGAGCGGATCGCCGCCGAGCTCGGCGGCATCACACCGGTACCGCACCTGCTGGTGCTGCCCGCGCTCGGACTCGAACGGCCGGAGGGGCCCATCGCCATGGCGGTGGCCGGCGATTCCAGCCCGATCCGCTACGGAGGAGAGGCCGAGCTGATGCTGCTGGTCGACGGCGACCGGTGCGTCGCCGCCGAGCTCGATCCCGCTGCCGCCGATCCGGTGCCCTCCGCCTACGGTTACCCGCTCGCACGGGTGTCTCCGACCCGGCGGCGCGAGCTCGCTTCCGGAACTTCCGCGGTCGCGGTGAACTGGTGGCGCGTAGGAGTTTCGGCCGAAGCAGTGGGGATGATGCGGCAGGCCCTCGACATCGCGGTCACCTACGCGAAGGATCGCAAGGTGTTCGGGCGGTCGATCGGTTCGTTCCAGGCGCTGCAGCACCGGTTGGCGGAGCTGAGCGTGTTCGTCGAGGGTGCGCGCTGGCTGGTTTACGAGGCTGCTTTCCGGGGTGCCCCGGCGGAGGCGGCCGCAGTTGCCTCGGCGCACACGATGGCCACGCTGAGCCGTTTGACGCGGGAGACCCACCAGATCATGGGAGCGGTCGGCTTGACGACGGAACACGACCTGCACTTGTGGACGCTGCGGCTCCAAGCGCTGCGGGCTGAGCTCGGCGGCAGGCGCGCCCACGGTCGTGCGGTGGTGGCGGAGCGCTGGGCGCAGGCGTCATGAGCATCGCGTTGACCCGCACCGCGGAACAACAAGCGCTGGCCGAGTCGGTCCGGAGCTATTGCGCCGCGCACTGCACCGAGGAAGTCCGGGGGCCCGGACCCTTCCCGTGGTCGTTCTGGCAGGGGCTGGCCGAGCTGGGAGTGCTGTCGCTGGCGATGCCCGGCGAGGACGGGGGAGCGGGCGAGATCGCTGCGGTCGGTGCAGAGCTCGGGCGAGCCGCGGCACCCGGCCCCGTTGCAGCGACCGTGTTCGCCACCCACACGCTGCCCGCTGAGCAGGCAGAACAGCTCGGCAACGGCACCAGCCTGGTCTCGTTCGGCCAGCCGCCGCTGATGCCCTGGGCGCCGCTGGCGGAGGTGTTCGTCGAAGCGGACGGCGAAGAGGCCTGGCTGGCCCGTCCGGTCGGGGAGATCGAGCCGGTCGAAGTGCTGGGCGGGGACCCGTGGGGTCGGGTCGCCCTGGAACGCGTGCAGCCGTTGGAACGCGTGAACGCCGGAATGGCGTTGGCGGACATCGCCCTCGCCGCCTACCTGTGGGGTGCGGGGCGACGGTTGCTCGACGCCGCCGCCGAGCACGCCAGGACCCGCGTCCAGTTCGGCCGGCCGATCGGGTCCTTCCAAGCGGTCGCGCATCCGATCGTGACCGCCGGCGTCGCCTTGACCTCGGCCGAGAAGCTCACCACGATGGCCGCGCTGGCCATCGACGACGAGCACCAGGACGGTGGCGTGCTGGCGGTCTCCGCGCGGCTGTCCGCTTCCCGGGCCGCGGTCGAGGCAGCGCTCGTCGCGCACCAGACCTTCGGTGCGATCGGGTATTCCGAGGAAGGGCCGATCGGTCAGGTGGCCAATCGGATCAGGCAGTTGGCAAACGCGCCAGGCCACCCGCAGGGATCGGGTGGACAGGTGCTGGCGAGGTACTTCCGGAAAGGGCGGGGATGATGTCCGAGCAGGCTCCCGAGGTGATCTTCGAGAAGCGCGACCACGTCGCCCGCATCACGCTCAACCGCCCGCACAAGGGGAACTCGCTGACCGGGACGATGATGCCGCGGATGAAGGAGATCTGGGGCGAGGTGCGCGACGACCCCTGGATCCGCGCGGCGATCATCACCGGCTCCGGTGACCGGCACTTCTGCACCGGTGCGGACGTCAACGTGGTCGCCGACCGCGGCGGCATGAGCACCGGCACGGGGCCGCTGACCGACGAAGTCCACTGGTCCCCGAAGCAGAACCGGGTGTGGAAGCCGGTGATCAGCGCGGTCAACGGCCTCGTCGCCGGTGCGGGGCTGCACTTCGTGGTGGACGCCGACATCGTGCTCGCCGTGGACCACGCGTCCTTCATGGACACCCACGTGAACGTCGGGCTGGTCGGTGCGATGGAGAACATCGGACTGGCGAAGCGGCTGCCGCTGGGGTCCGCGCTGCGGATGACGTTGATGGGCAAGAGCTACCGGATGCCCGCCGAGCGCGCCTACCAGCTCGGCCTGGTCGACGAACTGTCCACAACGGAGGGTCTGATGGACGCGGCCGAGGAGATGGCCGGTGCGATCGTGCGGAACTCGCCGGCCGCGGTGTCGCTGTCGCAGCAGGCGATCTGGGGCTCGCTCGAGATGGGGTACGCCCAAGCGTGCGAGTACGGCTGGGCGTTGCTGCGCATGCACTGGGCCCACCCCGACGCCAAGGAAGGGCCGCGCGCGTTCAGCGAGGGCCGGGAACCGAAGTGGACCACCGGCGCGGAGGACTGAGATGGATTTCGGCTTCACCCCCGAGGAAGAGGCCTTCCGCGGCGAGGTCCTCGAGTTCCTGGACGAATTCCACGACGTGCGCGGGTACTTCCACCGCGGTGCGAACACACCCGACAGCGTCCGGCGCGTCTACCGGGCGCTCGGCGACCGGGGCTGGCTTTCGCTGTCCTGGCCGGTCGAGTTCGGCGGGGCCGGCCGCTCACCCGCGTACGAGTTCATCTTGTGGGACGAGATGGCTTACGCCCGGGTCGCCCGGCCGCCGATGGGGCCGGGCCTGGTCGCCAAGGCGCTGATGTCGCACGGAACCGACGAGCAGCGCGCCCGATTCCTGACCGGGCTGCGACGCGGCCGGATCAACTTCTGCCTCGGCTACTCCGAACCGGATGCCGGTTCGGACCTGGCGGCGGTGCGCACCCGGGCGCGGCTCGACGACGGGGGCACCTCCCGCTCGAGCGAAGCCGAGTACGTGGTCGACGGTGCGAAGTGCTGGACGTCCAACGCGCACTGGTCGGACTACATCTGGCTGCTGTGCCGGACGGGACCCAAGGACAGCAGATCGCGCGGGCTCAGCGTGCTGATCGTGCCGCTGGACAGCCCCGGGGTGTCGGTGTCGCCGATTCCGACGCTCGACGGCGGGCGGTTGAACGAGGTCCGGTTCGACGGCGTGCGGGTCCCGGTGGCCAACCGGGTGGGCGACGAGGACGAGGGCTGGCAGGTGGTCAGCTCGGCGCTCGCGGTGGAGCGCCACGTGCAGTTCCCGCCGAAACGGCTGCGACGCGACCTGCACGACGTGGTGGCCGGGTTGGAAACCGCCGGTGTCCTCGGCGATCCCGTCGTCCAGCATCGGCTCGAAGAGCTGGCTGTGCGCGTTGCCGAGGTCGAGGCGCTGGCGCTGGCGTTGCTCGGCGAGGTGATCAGCGGTGAGCCGTCAGCGGTGCCTGCCGCCTACCACAAGCTCGCGGGAACGGTGCTGGCGCAGGACATCGCCCGTGCCGGGCTGGAATTCGGTTCGTCCGAGGCGTTCGTCAAGGGGACCGACGCCGAGTTCATGTGGCGGCAGTCGATCCTGGAAACCATCGGCGGCGGCACCTCGGAGGTCATGCGCGGGCTCATCGCTCGGCAGGAATTCGGGCTCAGCTGAGCCACGTTCGCCGTCCTGCGCAGGAGGGAAGGGCACCACCATGCCGTGCAGTTCCGCCGCGGACCTGGTCCTGACCGACAGGCGTGAGCACGTCCTGATCGTCACGATCAACCGCCCCGAATGTCGAAATGCGGTCGATGCGGCGACCGCCGGGCAGCTCGAGCAGGCGATGGACCTGCTCGATGATGACGACGACCTGTTCGCCGGCGTCGTCACCGGCGCCGGTGGGACGTTCTCCGCCGGGGCGGACCTGAAAGCGGCGGCGAGAGGGGAGAAGGCGGTCACGCCGAGGCGGGGCGGCTTCGGTGTTTTCCGGCGGCCGCCGCGCAAGCCGCTGATCGCAGCCGTGGAGGGGTTCGCCGTCGGCGGCGGGTTCGAGCTGTGCCTGTCGTGCGACCTGATCGTCGCGGCCGCCGACGCCCGGTTCGGGCTGCCCGAGGTCCGCCACAACGGCGTCGCGGCCGGCGGCGGACTGTTCCGGCTGCCGAAGCGGTTGCCCTACCACCTGGCCGTGGAGCTCGCCTTGACCGGTGCCTTCCGCGACGCGGAGTTCTTCCACCGCTGGGGCGTGGTGAACCGGGTCGTGCCCGCGGGAGCTTCCCTCGACGCCGCGGTGGAACTCGCCGAATCCCTGCAGGCCAACGGGCCCACGGCGGTGATGGCGTCGAAGGAGATCATCTTTCGGTCGTCGTCGTGGGCGACCGAGGAGGAGGCGTGGGAGGCGCAGCAACCGATCGCTGCCCGGGCGCTCGACTCCGAAGACCGGCGCGAGGGACTGGCCGCCTTCGCCGAGAAGCGCGAACCGAGATGGGTGGGACGCTGACCGGCTGCGTCACGATTCGTCCGGGAGCAACGCGGCGATCGCTTGCAGGTGGCGGCGCATCCGGTGCTGGCCCAGTGGCGCGTCCCCGGCGACGATGGCCGCGACGATGGCCTCGTGCGCTTCGTGGGATGCGATGGCATCGTCGAGATGCCCCTCGTCGTCGACGTCGGCAGCGTCCCATTCCTGCTGGACGATGTCCTGGTCCAGTTGTGCCAGCACTTCCACGAACAATGCTATCGCGGGATTTCCGGCCAGTTCCGCGATGACCCGGTGCAGATCGCGCGCATATCCTCGAGTAACACCTCGATCGATCTGCTCCTGCTCGAGATCGAGCGCCTCTTTCAGCTTTTCGATTCCCGATTCGGTCAAATTCTCGGTGGCGCTGGCGATTCCCGCGAGTTCGAGCGCCATCCGCGCCTCGAGCAATTGATGCCGGGTCACCGCCGCGCGTCGGAGGTGCACTCGTGCGGCGTTGCGGACGACGCCGGGGTCCGGCTCGGTCACGACCAGCCCACCGCTGGGACCGCGGCGCATGGTGGCCAACTGCTGGTGCTCCACCAGCCGGACGGCTTCCCGGAACACCGCCCTGCTCACCCCGTACCGCTCGATGAGCTCCCCCTCGGAACCCAGCACCGAACCGATGCGCCAGCCGCTCGCGACGATGTCCTTCTCGATCAGTTCGGCAACCCGTTCGGCGAGCCGCGGATTTCGTCGTGCCCCGCGTGCAAAATTCTCTTTCGGCTCGCTGGTCATCAATCGGCTCCCGACCTGTTTTCCCATTGTCGCGATCAGTGATCGTGCTGGATCTATGATAACTCACGCGGCACATCCGGAATGAACGGCAGCGCGGATTCGAGCGGCCCGCCCGAGCGCTTTCCGGGACCGACCCGGAGCAGTGCGCGCCTGGCTCTCGCCGGTGGTGCGGCGCACTGCCCCGGCGGAACGTTGGAGGGCGGTGCACCGATTCTTCGTGTGAAACTGCGTGGACGGGGCGGGATTTCGGGAAAAGCGCACCAAATTCGCTTCCCGGGTCTAAGGTTCTGGACGTGGGGATGAAGCAGGGTTCGCCCGAGTTGGTGGAGGGTTCGCACCCGAGGCTGGTTCTCGCGGGCGTCGTGGCGGTCACCGCGATCGCGTCCGCGGTGGTGTACGCGCTTTTCCTCGTCGGTGACGGGTTCCCCGGCGAT
>NZ_JBEOVY010000031.1:0-35966 GCF_040295745.1 Saccharopolyspora sp. NPDC002686 | reverse complement strand
TCGTGAGTACTTCGGGGTGCTCTGGCACCCCGAAGTACTCACGATCAGGTTTGGAGCTCGAGGGTGGAGCCTTCTCGGGACTTCCGGACGCGGAGGCGGACGCCGATTCGTTGGCGCATCTCCTCGACGTGGGAGACCAGGCCGACCACTCGGCCTCCCGCGCGCAGGTCGTCGAGGGTGTCCATGACCAGGTCGAGGGTGTCCGCGTCGAGGGTGCCGAAGCCTTCGTCGATGAACAGCGTGTCCAGCAGCGCACCACCGGTCTCCGCCGCCACCACGTCCGCCAGTCCGAGCGCCAGCGAGAGCGAGGCAAGGAACGATTCTCCGCCGGAGAGGGTCTTGGCCGGACGTATCTTGCCCGAGTAGTCGTCGAGCACGTCGAGCCCGAGCCCACCGCGAGTACCGCGCGCCCCGGCCGCATCGGAGTGCACGAACGAGTACCGCCCGCCGCTCATCCGCTGCAACCGCCGGGTCGCCGCGACGGCGACCTCCTCCAACCGAGCGGCCAGCACGTACGCGCGCAACGACATCTTCCGCGCGTTCTGCCCGCGACCGTTGACCACGTCCGCCAACGCCTCCAGCTCGGCGTGCTCCGCCAACGCCGGCCCGAGCTCCACCCACGCTCCGCGCAAGCGCTCCGCGAGCTGCGCGATGTCGCGCTGCCGCTGCTCGGCGCGATGCGCCAACGCAACTGCGCGCTCCGCCGCTTCGCGCGCGACGGTCGCCGCCTCGGTGGCCTCTTCGAGGCCGACCTCGGCGGTTCCGTCGACTCCGACCAGCTCCGCGCTTGCCAGCGCTGCGCGGGCGCCTGCGGCGCGCTCTTCGACCTCGGCTAGCGCCTCGGCGAGCTGGGTGAGCCGTTCCTCGCTGCGCTCGGCGGCCAGGGCAGCGGCCGGGTCGTCGAATCCTGCTGAGGTTGCGGCTTCGGCGAGGGCCTCCTGCTGTTCGGCCAGGCGGCGTGCGGCGTCGTCGCGGGCGGTTCGGGCCGCTACCAGCTGTTCGAGCTGGGCTGCGACGTCGAGCAGATGTGCGCGGCGGTCGGCGATGCTGGGGAAGTCGCCGCGCGCTTCTCGCAACCGCAGCTCCCGTTCTTCCACTGTGGATAGCAGAGTGGTGTGCTCGCTACGCGCGGTCGCGAGGCCGGTGCGCAGTTGCGACAGCTGCTCGGCCAAGCGCTCCGTGGAGGCTTCCAGCTCCGCCAGGCCGTTGGTGCGCTGCGGAAGTTGCTCCGCCGCGCTCCGCAACGCGGCGCGCTCCGCTCGCAGTTCTTCCAGTTCGGCCGCGAGCTCCGACTCGGTGCGGTCGCCGAGGCGTTCCACCAGGCCGTCGACCTTCTGCTGCGCCCGCTGCGCTTCAACCGCCGCTTTCTCGCGGCGTGCGTGGGCCTGCTGCTCGTCGAGCTGGGCCTTCTCCTCGTCCTCGGCGCGCACCGGGTCGTCGATCGGCTCGGCTGGTGCGGGGTGTTCGGCCGAGCCGCACACCGGGCAGGGATCGCCGGTGGCGAGCCGGGTCGCGAGTTCGGCGGCCATGCCGGCGAGACGACGGGCTCGGAGGTCTTGGAGCAGGTCGCGGGCCTGCTGGTGCGCATCGACCGCCTGCTGGGCGCTGGACGTCGCCGTCGAGAGCGCCTGCTGCGCAGCCGGAAGTTCGCGCGCGGCGTTCAGCAGCGCTGCGACCTCAGTTCCCCTGGACTGCACGCTCTCCAGGCGGAGTTCCGCGTGCTTGGCCTCTTCGACCTGTTCGCGGGCAGTGGTGATGCGTTCCGGAAGAGCCGTCTGCTGTTCGAGCAGCTTCGCCTCGCGCTGCTCGTCCCGGGTGATCTGCTCCGCGAGCTCGGTCGCCCGGCGGCGGTCGGTTTCCTGTTGCTGCGCCTCGGGAACCAGGTGCGCCAGGGCACCGGCTTCCTCTCGCCGCGCCCCGGCTCGGGTACGCAGGTCCTCCAGCGGCGTTTCCGCATCCAGCCCGCACCGCGTCGCCGCGGCGACGACCTCGGCGCTCGCCTTGTCCCGTTCCTGCTCGGCACGGCGGACCGCACGGTGCGCGGCCAGGACCGGGACTGCGCGGTGCGCTGCCTCCCGCTCCGCGCGCCAGGCGTCGTGCTCAGCCTGCTTCTCCCCGATCTCGGCGAGCGTGGCGTTCGCCTGACGAACCCGGCGCACCTTGTCGGCCAGCTCCCGGCGTTCCGCCAGCGCTGCTTCGGCGGACTCCCGGTCGCGGCGCAGCCGGGACTGCTCGACCTGCGCGCCTTCCAGCTCGCGGACCGCGGTTTTCTCGATGTCCTCCAACCAGCTCTGATCGTCCACATCGGACTCGTGCGCGACACCGGATACCTGCGAGACCCGCGCCAGCAGCTCGCGCACCTGCTGGGTCTGCGCCTCGACCTCCCGGCCGCGCTCCCGGCGGCGCTCCACGAACCAGCGCTCGACCTCGCCGAAGCGCTGGGTGCCGAACAGCTTCTCCAGCAGCTGCTCGCGCTCGGCGGTGTCCGAGCGCAGGAACCGGGCGAACTCGCCCTGCGGCAGCATCACGACCTGGAAGAACTGCTCGACCGTCATGCCCAGCAGCCGCTGGACCGTGCGCGCGACCTCGTCGATCCGGGTCAGGCCCTCCGGCGGGTACTCGGTCGGGGCGCCGTCCACCCAGGTCAGCGAGGCCTTCGCCTGCTGCGTGGTGAACCCGTCGCCGCGCTTCTTCGGCCGCTCGTACTCGGGGCTGCGCTCCAGCCGCAGGCGCTGGCCCTGCACGGTGAGCTCCAGCACCACCGTGGTCGCCACGTCGGCCGCGGCGGTGTCGCAGCGCAGCCGCTTGACCTGGCCGCGGGCGCCCGGAACCGAGCCGTAGAGGGCGAAGGCGACCGCGTCCAGCAGCGTCGTCTTGCCCGCGCCGGTGTCGCCGTGCAGCAGGAACAGGCCGTCGGCGCCCAATTCGTCGAAGTCGACCACCTGGTGGTCCCGGTACGGGCCGAAGGCGGTGACTTCCAGGCTGTGCAGTCTCATCGCGTCCCCTCCGCGGCAGCGACCGCGCGCAGCGCCTCGCCGATCAGCGCGCGTTCGGATTCGCTGGGCTCCGAGCCCCGGCAGTCCGCCACGAACTGGTCGGCCAGCGCGTGGTCGTCGCGGCCCCGCACGATCTCGGCGTAGCGCAGCGGGGCGGTCGCGCGGCCGGTCGCCGGCTTCCACTCCAGGTGGACCGCGTGCGGGAACCGCTGCTGGAGCTGGCGCATCGGCTCCAGCGGGCGGACCTCGTCGGTCAGCGTCACCGACAGGTAGCAGTCCTCCAGCTCGGCGTGCTCGGGCTCGTTGAGCAGGTCCGCCAGCTCGCCCTGCGCGGTGGCCAGGCGGCGCGGGACCGGTAGCTCACGGCGCTGGATGCCAGCGAGGCCGTCGGCGTCCAGGTCGACCAGCCACACCGACTTGCGCTGCTTGGCCTCGGAGAACGAGTACGCCAGCGGACTGCCGGAGTAGCGCAGGTGCTCGTCGATCCGCTGCGGACCGTGCAGGTGGCCCAGTGCGACGTAGTCCACGCCGTCGAAGACCGAGCCCGGCACCTGCTCGACGCCGCCGACCGCGATGGTGCGCTCCGACTCGCTGCTGTCACCGCCGGTGACGAACGCGTGCGCCAGCACCACCGAACGCGTTCCGCCGGGGCGCCCGGCCAGATCGGCGCGGATCCGGTTCATCGCCTCGGTGAGCACCGCGGTGTGGCCGCGGGACTCGATCTCCGCGCTGGCCCCCGGCACGTCCGAGCAGATCTGCAGCGCGCGGCGCGCCGGATCCGGCTCCAGGTACGGGATGCCGTAGACGGCGACCGGGCCGTGCTCGTCGGCGAGCTCGACCGGCACGTGCAACCCGGCGACCTGGGTGCGCAGGTGCAGGCCACCGGCCGCGGCGAACTCGGCGAACGCGCCCACCCGCGCGGCCGAGTCGTGGTTGCCGGAGGTCACCACCAGCTGGGCGCCCGCCTCGCGGATCCGCGCGAGGACGCGCACGCAGGTCTGCACGGCCTCGCCCGATGGCACGGCGCGGTCGTAGAGGTCCCCGGCGACCACGACGACGTCGACCTGCTCCTCGACGACCAGATCGGCCAGCCCGCCCAGGACGGCCTCCTGATCTCCGAGCAGGTCGCGCCCGTGGAACGTCCGGCCCACGTGCCAGTCGGAGGTGTGCAGTACCCGCATGGACCTCAAGCTATCGACGTCCCACCGGATCCCCGTCGACCCCCCACATCGCTTCGGCGTGTCGGACACCCCCACCCCATCGCGTGACAGCCCGATCACGTGCTGTCGAGCTGGGTCGATTTCGTGACCGCCCTGCGGGTGGCGCGGGGCTCGCGCCGGGGTGCGTGATCTTGTCGGGTCGGTCGGCCATCATTTGGGCTGGAAGCGGCCACTACCGGACGGAGCTCATGTGGGTACCGGCGTCCTGATCACCATCGTCGTCGTGCTGACGCTGTTGTTCGCCGCGGCGCTGGTGCTGATCTGGCGGCTGTACACCGACAGCGCGCACCGCGCCGACGAGGCGCTGCGCATGGTCGAGGCCGAACGCGCCCGCAGCACCGAGCAGCAGGCCGCGCTGCGCCGGTACGAGGTGGCCTTCGCCTCGATCACCGGCCGCGGCGAGCTCGGCGAGCAGGTCCTGGTCGAGACCGCGCGGTCGCTGGGCCTGCGCGAAGGCATCCACTTCACGCTGCAGACCGACCTCGCAGGCGGCGGCGCGGCCCGGCCGGACATGGTGCTCGAGGTCGGCGGTGGCCGGCAGGTCCCGGTCGACGCGAAGGCGAGCCTGGCGGTGTGGGCCGAGGCGATGGAGACCGACGACGCCGAGGAGCGCCGCGACGCGCTGCGGGTGCACGTGCGCAACATCCGGTCCCGCGCCACCGAGCTCGCGGGCAAGGGCTACCAGAAGTGGGCCGACGCGATCTACGGCTCGATCATGTTCGTGCCGTCCGACGCGGCAGTGGTCGCCGCCCTCGACACCGACCCGCAGCTGCTGACCTGGCTGCTGGACAAGCGCGTCTTCCTGTGCGGACCAACGGGTTTCGCGGTGCTGGCCTCGGCGGCGATGTTCGCGGGCACGGAACGCACCATCGCCGAGGACATCGAGCAGGTGCGCGGCCAAGCGGTCCGGGCCCAGCGGGCCGCGAACGGCGCGGTGGAAGCGGTGAACCTCTCCAGCACGCACCTCCAGCGCTTCGTCTCGGCCCGGCGCCGCGAGCTCGACGCCCTCGAATCCTTCCGCAGCGCGGTCCAGCCCCTGGCCGAAGCAGCCGGTTCCGGCACGGTCGACTCGGTCCGCCGCAACGAAGACGCCCTTGTCAACGGCACTTCAACGCCGCTCCCGGAGGACGACGCACCCCAACTCGTCCAGAGCGCGGAGAACGAACCCCGCTGACAGGTCGTCCACTGAGGACGGTGCAACTCGGGTCGTGAGCACTTTGGGTTGCTATAACGCCCCAAAGTACTCACGACCACCTACCAGGCCAAACGGCCGGAGGTACCAGTGCAGGACGAGGGTGGAAAACCCTCAGTCAGACGTAGGTCTCGACGAAGGCCGTGACGGTGTCCGCGATCAGGGCCGTGTGGGGGCCCTTGCCGAAGCCGTGGTCCAGGCCCTCGTACGGGTGCATCTCCACCGTCACGCCGCGGCGGCGCAGGTCGGCCGCGAAGTCCAGGCTCTGCTCCAGCGGGACCAGGGAATCCGCCGTGCCCTGCTGGATCAGGAACGGCGGCTCGTCGCCGGAGAGGTTGCGGACCGGGCTGATCGCCGCCGCCTTCTCCGGGCAGTCCACCGGCATGCACCCGAGCAGCTGCTCGACCACCCGGCGCGCGTACTCCTGCATGTGCGGCTGCGCGCGCTGCGCCTCCGCGCTCATGTCCGTCGGGCCGAACCAGTCCACGACCGCGCGGATCCCGGTCAGCCCGCCGCCCGGCTTGTCCAGGTCGCCGGCGATCGCACCGAGCTGAGACACCAGGTGCCCGCCCGCGGACGCGCCCCAGAGCGCGACCCGATCGCCGTCGAGGCCCCACTGACCGGAACGCTGCTGCAACCAGCGCACCGCGTCGGCGACGTCGATGAGCTGCGCCGGAGCCTGGGCCAGCCCGGTCAGCCGGTAGTCCACCGTCGCGACCGCGTAGCCGCGTTCCAGCAGGCGCTGCGTGGTCAAGGCCTCGGTGGCGCTGAGGTCCGCGTCGATCGTGCGCTTGCCGGCGTCCCAGCCGCCACCGTGGACGTAGACCACCAGCGGAGCCGGGGTCTGCTGCCGAGCGGGCAGGAACAGGTCCAGCTTCAGCGCACCGGTGTCGTGCTCGGCGTAGACCTGGTCGCGCACCACCTCGGCCGCGCCCAGGTCGCGCGTCGCCACCTCGACCTGCGGAGCTTCGTCGGCACCCGAGACGCGCGAGCACCCGGCGGTGAGCAGAGCGATCAGGGCGAAGCAGGCCGCCAGGACACGTCGCGTCACCGACATCCGCCCCGAGCCCTCCCCGATCTAGCTAAAGCTCACTCGAATGCATGAGCTTAACAAGATCAGTGGAGCGTCATCGGCGAATCAGCCGCGCTCATCCGCCGCACGCTGCTCACCAGCCAAGAAGTGCGCGATCCGCACCGTCGAGTCGTAGAGGTCGCGGTAGTGGCGGAAGTAGGTGTCGTAACGCTCGGTGTGCTCCGGGTTCGGTCGGACGGTGCGAGCCACCGGGTTCCAGCTGTCCGGCTCGACGGCCGTGCTTGTGCCCACCCCGGCGAGCAGCGCATCGCCATAGGCCGCACCGATCGTCTCGCCCGGCACCTGCTGCTCCTGGCCGGTGATGTCGGAGACGATCTGCGTCCACAACCCGCCCTGGGTGCCGCCGCCGACCGCGACCAGCCGCCCGGCCGTGCCGCCGGCCTCGCCCATCGCCTCCAGGTTGTGGCGGACGCCGAACCCGATGCCCTCCAGCGCCGCCCGGTACAGCTCGGCCCTGCCGTGCTCGAGGGTCAGCCCGGCGAGCATCCCCCGCGCGTCCGGGTCGAAGATCGGCGTCCGCTCCCCCGCGAAGTACGGCAGCAGCAGGAGACCGCGGCTGCCCGCGGGAACCGCCGAGGCCTGCTCGACCAGGTCGGCGAACTCGCCGTCGACCAGGTTCCGCAGCCACTGCGTGACCGCGCCCGAAGTCGCCATGCCCGCCGCCAGCGTGTACGTGCCGGGGAACGCCCCGCAGGTGCCCCACAGCGCCGGGTGCGGCCGCACCTCGTCGAGGACCTGGACGAAGAACATCGTGGTGCCGTACATCAGCATCACGTCGCCCGGCTGCCGCACGCCGACGCTGGTGGCTTCCGCCCAGGCGTCCACGGTTCCGGCGGTGACCGGAAGTCCTTCCGGCAGACCGGTTTCGGCCGCCGCCCGCGCGTTGACATGCCCGACGACCTCGGTCGGCCAGGCCAGCTCCGGCAGCGCCCACCCGGGTGCCACGCGCTGCACCCAGTCCTCCGCCCAGCTGCGGGACTGCAGGTCGTAGAGCGGGTCGCACTGGCTGGCCGAGTGGTGGTCGAGCACGTAGCGACCGGTGAGCCGGTGCACCAGGTACGAGCTGCACATCAGGAGCATCTCGGTGCGCTCGTAGACCTCCGGTTCGTGCTTGGCCAGCCAGCGGATCTTCGGCCCGACGGCCTGGCTGGACAGCGCCGAGCCGCCCCGGCGCAGGATCTCGTCGGCGCCGAATTCCTCGGTCAGCTCGGCGATCTCCTCGGTCGCGCGGGTGTCGACGCCGTAGAGGATCGCCGGGCGCAGGGGTTTGCCGTCGCCGTCGGCGGGCAGCAGCACCGGACCGATGCCGCTGACGCCGAGCCCGGCGATCTCGCGCCCTTCGGCGGCCGGGACGAGTTCCCGCGCCAGCGCCAGGAAGTCCTCCCACCACACCGATTCGGGATCGTGCTCGACCCACCCCGGGTGCGGGTAGGACGTCTCGTGCTGCCGACTCGCCCGGGCCAGGATCCGCCCGTCGGTGCTGACCAGCACGCCCTTCGAACTAGCCGTCCCGATGTCGATCCCGAGCAGAACCTTCTCGGCCACCACGCCTCCTCAACTCGCACCTTCGGTCCCCCCACCGCGCCCCAGTCTCCCCGACGCGCGGAACGCAAATTCAATGGAAATCGGACGTCCAATTTCCATTGAATTTGCGTCCGTCGCCCAGCGGTCAGCCGCGGGTCCACTCGTCGAGGCGGACGTCCAGTTGGGACGCCACTGCTCGGAGGGTTTCGCGGTGGTCGCCGGGGATGGCGTGGATGTGGTTGGCGCCGAACTTCGACAGGAACAGCTCGCCCGGCGCGTCCAGGCGTGCGAAGGCGTGCGGCCACTCCGGCGTCGACTGGTCCACCAGCGCCTTGTTGGTGGCGTCGTCGTAGCTCTCGAACTCGCCGAGCATCAGCTGCAGCCGGTACTCGCCGTCCTCGCGGGTCAACCGGCCCAGCGTCATCTCGCCCGGCGCCGCGATGTGCTGGACGGACGCGCCACCGGCAGGGAAGAAGAACACCTCCGGGTAGAAGTTGACCTTGGCCAGGTTCTCCGCCGGGTCGTCGCTGCGCGCGGCGTACCAGGTGGCGTGCTGACCGGAGTTGCACAGGTCCCAGATGTCGCGGTCGGCGTGGTAGTGGCGGACGTCGGCGAACAGCACCGGCTTGCCGGAGATGGCCTTGAACAGCTGCATGGTCAGCGCGCCGTCCATGTCCGCCTCGGTGGCACAGACGTGAGTTTCCTTCGGACCGTTCCAGTCGTAGGGGTCGTTGAGGAACGCCTCGGTGACGTCCATGGTCGCGAAGTTCTCGGTCAGCTCCGGCTGCGCCTTGATCCCGGAGAAGTCCAGGTTGCGCTCGGCGATGATGTCCCGGATCGCCAGGTAGGAGCGCAGCTGCCGCTCCAGCAGATCCGGGGTCAGCTTCTTGCCGTCGTAGTGCACCCCGGCCGCGTGCTGCTCGATCCACTCGCGGGCCTTGCGGGCTTCCCCGGCGTCCGCCTTGTCCGCGCGCAGCACCAGCTCGTACTGGTCGATCTCCTCGACGTCGATGCCGAACTTGCGCATCCACTGGTCGGTGTTGGCCACCGCGGTGTTCATGCCCATCGGCCGCCCGCCGAACCGGCCGAAGGTCGAACCGCGCAGCGACTTCACCGCGGCCGACGCCGTGGCCTGCACGCCGATCTTCTCGACCAGCGCGACGTCGTCCGGCGCGCCCCACGCGCGGGTGTGCCGGCGACCGATCTGGTCCAGCGCACCACCGGCGGCGAGCATGCCGACCAGTCCCGGCTCGGTCGGGTCGGTGCTGGCCACCAGCACCAGCGGACTGCGGGTCGCGTCCGCGGCGAGCATCGTGAAGTGCGGGAAGGACCAGACCGCGTAGTAGAAGACGGTCACGTCCACGTCGGCTGCGGCGACCTCGCGGGCCACCGAGGTGGCCAGCGCGTTGGTGGCCACCAGGTCGTCGCCGACCACCACTTCGTGCCCGGCGTCGCGCAGCGCCCGAACCAGACCGTCCTGTTTGGACTGGATGAAGCCGGCGTTGCGGGCGTGGACGTGGTGACGACCGTCGGAAATGCTGACGACACCGATGCGGGCCACAGTTCCTCCAAATTGAGCGACAGGCGGCGTTGACTGCGCAGGAGCGGCGGCGAGGAGGCGCCACCAGCACCACCCGGCGGGCTCCCCCGCGGGGTCGCCCGACCGGAACAACTCGTGTCCGAAAAGCCGATATCACCGGCGAGCAATCGTTTACTCGGACGCTATTCTGGCAGGACACGGGCTGTCAAGGCAGGTGGCCCGCCATCACTCGGGAAGAGGTCACGAGGAGGAACCGTGGCGACGATCAGTGACGTGGCGACCCGCGCCGGGGTGTCCACCGCGACGGTTTCCCGCGCGCTCAACGGCAAGAGCTCCGTCGACCCCGCGCTGGCCGCCAGGGTGCTCACCGCGGCTGCCGAACTCGGCTACCGGCCCAACGGCCCGGCCCGCAACCTGCGCAAGCAGGAGACCGCGGTGCTGGCGTTGATCATCGCGGACGTGGAGAACCCGTTCTTCACCGCGATCGCGCGCGGTGTCGAGGACGTGGCGCACGCAGCGGGCTACTCGGTGGTGCTGTGCAACTCCGACGACGAGCCGGAGAAGGAGCGCGAGTACATCGACGTCGCGCTGCAGGAGCGGGTCGCCGGGGTGCTGCTGTCCCCCACCGGGCACGGCGAGAGCGCCGAGCTGCTCGGCCGGCACACCACGCCGGTCGTGGCGGTGGACCGGCCGCTGCCGAACTCGCCGAGCGACACCGTGCTCGTGGACAGCCGGCTCGCCGCATCCGAGGCGGTCCAGCACCTCGCCGACCAGGGGTACCGCCGGATCGCCTGCCTGACCGGCCCGAGCGGCGTGCTCACCGCCGACGACCGGCTCGCGGGCTACCGCGACGGCCTCCGCACCGCGGGGCTGCCGGAGAGCGACGAGCTGGTGCGGCGGTCGGAGTTCAAGGCGGCCGGCGCCAAGCAGGCCGCGCATTCGCTGCTGACCCAGCCGGACCGCCCGGACGCGGTGCTGGTGGGCAACAACATGATGGCGGTCGGCGTGCTGGAGACCTGCGCCGAGCTCGGCATGCGTCCCGGTCGCGACATCGGCGTGGTGGCCTTCGACGACGCACCGTGGGCAACCCTGCTCGACCCGCCCCTGACGGTCGTCGCCCAGCCCGCCTACGACGTCGGGGCGGTAGCGGCCCAGCTCCTCCTCGGGCGGATCGCCGGTGAACGGGGCGAGGTGACCACGACGACCCTCTCCGCGCACCTGGTCGCCCGCGCCAGCAGCACCCGGCCCCAGCAGGGCTGAAGCGAACGGACCGCCCACCTCTCCTTTCGAGGTGAACGGTCCGTTCGCTCTGCTCCGCCCTGGTGGTCAGCCGTTGGACTGGTGCTCTTCGACGGCGTCCTGGACAGCTTGTTCGACGTCGGACGGCCGGGTTCCGTCGTTCTGGCCCGTGGTGTGCGGCGCCGTCGTCTCCGGGGTCGACGGCCGGGCCGGAGTCGCCGACGGGGCCGGCGACGCCGGGGTCGACGGAGGTCCGGTCGGGGCTTCCGACGGAGGCGCCGACGGGGCCGGGGAGCTCGGCGACTGGGTCGGCACCGGCGGGAGGCCGGGCAGCGCTCGGCCCGATGCGTTCCCGCCGTACCAGTAGGCCGTCGAGCCGTAGTCGCCCGGCTCGTCGTTGACCGGGCCGTGCTCGATGCCCGCCACGATGCCGGTGCGGAACGGCACCGCGTCGTTCACGAACAGCCGGTAGGCGCCCGTGCAGTCGTACTGGCAGCCGTCGCCGTTGATCTCGTGCGACGGGTTGCCCGCCAACGGCATCGAGTAGGTGGTGCCGAACCGGAAGTACCAGCCGGACTCGTAGAAGTCCTCGGTGCCGGTCCCGTGCCAGGCCGGGTCGCGGTTGCCGTCGACGAAGAACCGCTCGTCGCCTTCCAGGTAGTTGCGCTGGTTGACCTCGCGGGTGTTGACATCGCGGGTGCCGGCGCGCGTGTCGGAGAGCGGCTGGTCGGACCGCGTCCTGGCACCCGGCGGGATCAACCCGCGCATGCTGTGCGTGACGCCGTAGAAGGTGCCCGATCCGCTGGCGGTCAGGAAGTTCCAGTCCTGGCCCGGCACCGTCTGGCCGCGGTGGTGGGTGGCGTGGAAGTAGCCCGCGCCGGGGACCGGTGCGGTCGGCGCGCTGGTCACCTCGGCGGTCGCGCCGGTCACCGGCACCCCGCCGGTGTTGACCAGCTCCACCTTGGCGTTCTGGCCGAACGGCATCGGCCACCAGGACGTGTACCAGCCGTCCAGACCCGGGTCGATCGAGCTCATCATGTTGCGCACGTCGTACTCGCCGAGGCCGCTGCCGAAGAACTCGCCGATCGGCGCGTCGACCGTGGTCTGGCCGTCGAAGCTGATGCGCAGGCGCATCTTGTCCAGCACTTCGTCGGAAGCGGCGACGTCCTCCGGCCTCGTCGGGTAGCGGCCGACCAGCTTCTCGCGGGCGAAGACCGGGTTGTCGATGCGGTATCCGTGCGCGGCTTCTTCGCCGGGGTGGCCCGGTCCGAGGTCGAGGACGTCGGTGCGGACCCAGTCGCCGCCGACCTTGCTCTGCACGTCGTAGCGGAACTCGTTGAAGTCCAGCGACGAGGAGATGAACTTGTTCTCGACGTCCACCGTGGACTTGCCGGAGGTCACCGTCGGCGGCACCTCGATGACCTGCACGCCCCACGAACCCGGTGCGGCGCCGCCGCTGCGCCACTCGCCGACCTGCTGCCCGTCGACGCTGAGGCTGCCGACCTGGTCGGCGATCTGCGGGTCGTACCGCCTGATCACCCGGATGCCGTCGTTGTTCGGCGCCACCCGCATCGTGAACCGGCTGCGCCCGGCCGCGCCGAACGCCCGCCCGTCGTCGACGACCTGGGGTGCGGCCACCACCTGCGGCACCTTCAGCCGCAGCTGGTTGATCTGGCCGGCGCCGGACAGGTCGGCGACGGGGGTGGCCGCGCCGGGCGCCAGGTCGAAGTCGCGGCGCACCGGGGTGCCGCTGGGGCTGCCCTTCGGGTCGGCGACGCCGAACTGGCGCAGCTTCTCGACGACGTCGGTCGCCTGCTCGTTGGGGTTGAAGGTCTGCACCCCGTCCGCGTCGGGGAAGGCGCGGTAGGACAGGTGGTAGAAGTACGGGTTGTGCTCGACGGTGACCCGCATCGACTTGCGGTACGGCATCGGCACCTTGATCACCACGCCGCCCGCGGTGTCGTTGTCGTCGCCGACCAGCGGCCACACGAACGGGGCGCCCAGCTTGCCGCGCACCACGTCGATGAACGGGGCGTCCACCACCGTCCGGCCGTCGAGCTCGATCACGATGTTGCCGGTCGCGGTGACGTCGCCGAGGGGTTCCCGGGTGCTCCAGATCGAGGTGATCTCACCGGGGCCGTCGTGCTCGCCGATCACGCAACCGCGGTCGGAGATGCGCAGGCAGGAGTAGGTGCCCTGGAACCCGTCGTTGTTCCCGCCGGTGCGGTCGTAGCTGGAGAACTGCAGGGACTGCTCGGCGCCGCGGGACTGCGACATCGAGTCGAGGTTGCGGTAGGTGTCCCAGCCGACCGGTCCCTTGGTCGGCGCTGCGGGCTGCGCCTGCAATTGACCGGAGCCGAACCCGACGCCGGCGTTGGCGACCACTCCGGCCGCTGCGAGCGCCACGACTCCCAGGTAGGCACCGACTCCGCGGGCACGGCGTCTCCCGCTCGACCGCGGCGTTGCTGAGCGGACTCTCATCGTGCTCGGCCTCCCCACGCATCACTGTCCTCAGTGGACTGTGGTGCAGCTGTTCCGATGATGGTGCGCGGCTACTGGATCGAGTTCTCGTTCTGCTCCGCAGCGGAAGATCACTCGCGCATTCCGCGAAAGCGTAGGAAAGAGATCTCCGGGAAGGAAGTGATAGTGCTGCGGTGTCGGGGAATCAAGAACGCTAATTCACCCGATCTGATGGTCACCGGGCGCGATCTCGCCGACAACCACCATCCAGGTGTATTGCCCGATTCCAGCAAAAGGCCGTGCCACCAAATAAATCGGTTCGGCACGGCAAGTATCCACATCGGACGGCGTGAGCCGCGGTTCACCCGACTTCGGGTGCGTGGGCGCGAATCCGGCCGCCGCGCCGGAGCGCGGCGACCGGATCGGCGGGGTCAGCTCTGGTTCAGCCGGGCGTAGACCTCGGCGGCGTTGTCCTTGGTGACCAGTTCGGTCGGCAGGGTCTGCGTCTTCGGCACCTGCTGGCAGTCGACCAGCAGCTTCTTGGCCGCCTCCACGGCTTCAGCACCACCGGTCGGGTACAGGTTGGTGGCCTGCAGACGACCCTCCTCGACGGCCTTGATGCCGCCGGAGGGGATCGGCAGCCCGTCGATGCCGACGAACTTCAGGTCGTTGCGACCGGCGGCCTGCGCGGCCAGGTACGCGCCTTCGGCCATCGGGTCGTTCTGCGAGTACACCGCCTGGATGTCCGGGTGCGCCTTGAGCAGCGCGTCCATCTTCTCCTGGCCGACCGAGCGCTCCCACTCGCCGTCCGCGGTGTCCACGATCTCGATCTTCGAGCCCGCGATGCCCTCCTTGAAGCCCTTTTCGCGCTCCGCGGCCGGGGTCGAGCCGGACAGGCCCTTGATCTGCACGATCTTGCCGCCCTGCGGCAGCAGCGTGTTCTTGAAGTACTCGCCCGCCTGGCGCCCGATCTGCACGTTGTCCGCGCCGATGTAGGTGGTGAAGGCCTCGCCGTCGACCTTGCGGTCCAGCACCACGACCGGAATTCCCTTGTTGTAGGCCTTCTTCACCACGTCGGTCAGCGGCGTGGCCTCGTTCGGCGAGATCATCAGCAGGTCGACCTGCTTGGTCACGAAGTTCTCGACGTCGCTGATCTGCTTGGAGTTGTCCTTGGCCGCGTCGGAGAACTGCACGTCGAACTGCGGCACCTTGCCCGCCGCGTTGCGGATGTCGTCGTCCATCCGGACCCGGTAGGGCTCGGCGAGGTTGGCCTGGCTCATCCCGATCGTGTACTTGCCACCCGGGCCCTTGCAGTTCTTGGTGGGATCCTGCTGCTGCACCTGCCCGCTGTTCTCGCTGGTGGTGCCGCAACCGGCGGCAGCGAGCGCGAATGCGGCGCAGGTGGCTGCGACCAACGACCTCGTTGTCTTGCGCATCGTGCTTCCTCCCGGATGTTGGTTCACGACGTGGGGCGCAGCCGCTGCAGCGCCGCCGCCGCGACGATCACCAGACCCTTGATGAGCAGTTGCAGATCGGTGTTGACGCTGTTCAGGCTCAGGATGTTGTTCAGGATGCCGAGCAGCAGCGCACCGGCGATGGTGCCGATGACCGAGCCGCGGCCACCGGCGAGGCTGGTGCCGCCGACGACCACCGCGGCGATCCCGTCCAGCTCGTAGGCGATGCCGTCGTTCGGGCTGCCCGCGTTGAGCTGTCCGGCGTGCACGATCCCGGCCAGCGCAGCGCAGAACCCGGAGATGGCGAACGCGACGATCTTGACCCGGTTCACCGGCACACCGGACAGCCGCGCGGCCTTCTCGTTGCCGCCGATGGCGTAGAGGTGCCGCGAGTACGCGCTGCTCCGCAGGAACAGGATCGCGGCCACCGCCACCACGGCGAAGATCAGCACCGGGATCGGCACCACACCGCCGAACGTGCGCTCGCCGAGCAGCGAGAACAGCATCGGCGCCTGCCCCGGCCCGTCCCCGTAGGAGATCTGCACGGTCTCGCCGCCGGACCACATGCGCGCCAGTCCGCGCGCGATCTGCAACCCGGCCAGCGTGACGATGAACGCCTGCACCCCCAGCAGCGCGACCGCGGTCCCCTGCAGCGCACCGAAGACGATGCCGGCGATCAGCACCAGCACGACGGCCGCCCACACCCCGAGGCCGTCCTCCACCATCAGCACGGCCGAGCCGACCGCGGCCAGGCCGAGCACCGACCCCACGGACAGGTCGATGCCGCCGATCAGGATCACGAAGGTCAAGCCGACCGCGATGATCCCGATCTCCGACACCGCGCGCACGATGTTGAACAGGTTGTCGCTGGTCAGGAAGAGGATCTGCCCCTCGTCGTTGCGGGGCGAGAAGATCACCGCGGCGAGGAACACCGCGACCAGTCCGAAGAAGCTCTGGAACCGGAACAGCGTCTCGACGGTGCTCGTCCGCTTCTGCGGCGCGGCCGCCGAAGGCCGCTCCGCCGTCTGGTTGCTCACCTCGCGCCTCCCCCGGTGCTCTGCGGCCCGGTGCCGACCACCGGGTCGGACCCATCGCCCGACCGCTCGCCCATCGCGGCGGCCAGCAGTTCGGCCTCGCCGGCCTGCGCGGTGTCGAACTCGGCGACGCTGCGGCCACCGCGCAGCACCACCACCCGGTGGCAGACGCCGACGAGCTCCGGCAGCTCCGAGGACGCCAGCAGCACCCCGATGCCGCGTTCGGCGATCTCGCCGAGCAGCTGGTAGATCTCCGCCTTCGCGCCGATGTCCACCCCGCGGGTGGGATCGTCCAGCAGCAGCAGCCGGGGTTCGGTCAGCAACATCCGGCCGAACACGACCTTCTGCTGATTGCCACCCGACAGGGTGCCGACCGGGTCGAGGATCCGGCCGAGCTTGACCTTGAGCTGCCGCACGCTGCTCTCGGTGGTGGCCACCTCCTTGCGGCGGCGGACCAGCCCCAGCGGCCCCAGCTTGTCGAGCACCGACAGCACCGTGTTGGCCAGCACCGAGTGCTCCAGCACCAGCCCGGAACTCCTGCGGTCCTCCGGCACGAAGGCGATGCCCTCGCGCAGCGCACGGCGCGGACCCCTCGGCCGCACCGGGCGCCCGTCGAGGGTCACCTCCCCCTCCCACGTGCCGGAGGACCCCGCCCCGAACAGCGTTTCCAGCAGTTCGGTGCGTCCTGCGCCGAGCAACCCGCAGAGCCCGACGATCTCCCCGCGGCGCACGGTCAGATCGATGCCCGCGGGTTCCCGGCGGCCCACCTTCGGTCGGCGCGGGCGCACGGCGAAGCCCGACACCGCCAGCAGCTCCTCGCCCACCTCGTGCTGCTCGGTCTGGAACCTGGTCTTCACCGAGCGGCCCACCATCGCCTCGGCGGCCTGCTCGGCGGTCAGCTCCCGGGCGTCGAACTCGGCGACCTTGCGGCCGTTGCGCAGCACGGTGGCACGGTCGGCCACCCGGCCGATCTCGTCCATCCGGTGCGAGATGTAGACGATGCCGGTGCCGCTGCGGCGCAGCTCGGCGATCACCGCGAACAGCCGCTCCACCTCGGTGCTGGACAGCGCCGAGGTCGGCTCGTCCATGATCAGCACCTTCGCGTCCAGCAGCAGCGCGCGGGCGATGGTGACCAGCTGCTGCTCGCCGACGCGCAGTTCGCCGACCGGGCGCTGCGGGTCCAGCTCCATGCCGGTGCGGCGCAGCAGCTCCCGGGTGCGGTCGGCCATCTTCCGGCGGTCGACCGCGCCGAAGCGGTTGCGCGGCTCGCGCCCGAGGTGGAGGTTCTCCGCGACGCTGAGCGCCGGGACCAGGTCGAGCTCCTGGTGGATCATCGCGACCCCGGCGTGCTGGGCGTCGGCCGGTTTGCCGAACTGGACCTGCCGGCCCTCGATCGAAATCGATCCAGCGTGATCGGTGACGTCACCGGACAGCACCTTCATCAGCGTGCTCTTGCCGGCGCCGTTCTCCCCCAGCAGCGCGTGCACCTCACCGGCGAGGACCGACAGGTCCACGTCGTCGCACGCCAGCACACCCCCGTAGCGCTTGCTGATGCCGGCCATTTCGACCAGCGGTGGCGCTGTGCCCATGAGCCTCCCGTCACGCCGTTCGCGGAACGCGAGAAAACGATTGCTCGGACGCTAAAATGCTCACGCTACTTGTGTCAAGGTTCACACACCCGGCCAAGCGACAGCTCGCCCGATGATCGGCACGAACATCGCATTCCGGTCATCGCGGGGCCGGAATCGCCGGAACCGAACGTGGGGTAATCCGCAAGTTCTGGAAGAGGGCTCTACGCCCGGCGTACTGGACCGTTACCGTTGTGACTCGTGACCGCGATCCGCGAGAGCCAGAGCTCCTCCCCCGGCAACGGCTTGCCTCCCTGGTCGGCGCGCTCGGCCTTCCGCTCGGCCGGAGTGCCGCTGTGGGTTGCCGTGCTGCTGGCCGCAGTGCCCACCGCGATCGGCACCGTGCTGGACATCCTGATCTGGAGCCAACCCGGCATCCTGTTCAAGGCGTGCTTCTTCGTCGGGAGCGTGCTGGGTGTGCTGCTGGTCAAGCGGCGCAACGTCTTCGGTCCGATGGTGCAGCCGCCGCTGGTCCTGGTCATCGTGATGCCGCTGCTGGTGCTGTTGACCGGGTCCGGTGCCGCCGCGGGTGCGGGCTTCACCGGCAAGGCGCTCGCGGTAGCGCGCCCGTTGATCAGCAGCTTCCCGATCATGGCCGGGGCCACGATCGTCGCTCTGGGTATCGGGCTCGTCCGCATGTTCGTTACGGAGAAGCCCGGCAAGCGCCCCGAGGACGCCGACCCCGATGCGGCCACCAAGAAGCGGCGCCTGCCCAACCCGCCCCGCAAGCCCGCAGGTGAAGAGCGCAAGCGGCGCCCCGAGGAGCGCAAGCCCCGTGGTGAGGACGGACGTCCGAAACGCGGTGAGCGGCGCGAGCGGCCTGAACGAGGTGAACGGCCCGAGCGCGCGGAGCGCGGTGAGCGCGGACGCGCGCAGGCGCCAGGACGGCCGCGGCGGGAGGAGCCGCCGCGACGCGGCGACGCGCCCCGGCGAGGCGAAGCCGCGCCCGGGCGCCCGCGCGGAGCGGAAGGCCGGCCGGCGGAGCGGGCCGTGCCGCCGCGGCGGGGCGCAGCCCCGCGGCAGGCGCCGGGACGGCCGCGGCCGGCGGAGCCGCCGCAGGGCGAGCCGCCGAGGCGAGCCCGGAGGCCGCGACGCGACGAGCGGTACGGATGAGGACTTCAGCAGACGTGAAAAAGGCACCCGGCGGATCGGCCGGGTGCCTTTTTTCAGGTCTGGTTCGTCACCGGATCCGGGTCAGCGGACGCCCCGGGGCTTGTCCGGGTTGCTGTCCAGGTCCTTGCGGAGCTCCCGCGGCAGGGCGAAGGTGACCTTCTCGTTGGCCGTGGTGACCTCGTCGACCTGGTTCCAGCCGCGCTCCGCCAGGTGGTCCAGGACCTGCATGACCAGCACGTCCGGCACCGAGGCACCGCTGGTCACGCCGACCGTGGTGACGCCCTCCAGCCAGGCCTCGTCGATCTGCGAGGCGAAGTCCACCAGGTGCGAGTCCGACGCGCCGGCCTGCAGGGCGACCTCGACCAGGCGCTTGGAGTTCGAGGAGTTCTGCGAGCCGACCACGATCACCAGGTCGCACTCCGGCGCCATCGCCTTCACCGCGTGCTGGCGGTTGGAGGTGGCGTAGCAGATGTCGTCGCTCGGCGGCGCCTGCAGATCCGGGAACCGCTCCTTGAGCTGGTCCACCCGCTCCATCGTCTCGTCCACGCTGAGCGTGGTCTGCGACAGCCACACGACCTTGTTCGGGTCGCGGACCTCCACCTTGTCGACGTCCTCCGGCTTGTCGACCAGCTGCACGCGGTCCGGGTCCTCACCGGCGGTGCCCTCGACCTCCTCGTGGCCCTCGTGGCCGATCAGCAGGATGTCGTAGTCCTCGCGGGCGAACCGGTGGACCTCCTTGTGCACCTTGGTGACCAGCGGGCAGGTCGCGTCGATGGTGCGGAGGTTGCGCTTGGCCGCCTCCTCGTGCACCGCCGGGGACACGCCGTGCGCCGAGAACACCACGAGCGCGCCCTCGGGCACCTCGTCGGTCTCGTCCACGAAGATCACGCCGCGCTCGGACAGCGTGTCCACCACGTGCCGGTTGTGCACGATCTCCTTGCGCACGTAGATCGGTGCGCCGTAGGTCTCGAGCGCTTTCTCGACGGTGACCACCGCGCGGTCGACACCTGCGCAGTACCCACGCGGCTTGGCCAGCAGAACGCGCTTGGTCGGCCCGGCGTCCTGGTCAACGAGGTCAGTGGCCTCGGGCGAGGTCGTCATGCCCCCAAGGGTACGGACCTACCCCGCAACGCTCAGAACCTGTCTTCGCTCATTTTGCGTAGCGGTGCAGGTAGCGGAACCTCAGACGCCGTCTGATCTCCGGGATCCCCGACTCATGTATGACCAATACACAGCACTGGGGCTGTCCTCGTCAGACGACGCCTGAGAACCCGCGGCGGTGCAAGCTGCGAGGGTGGGCTAAACGCCTCCGGCGTTTCAAGACCAAGGACGAGCGTTCAGCCTCGCGCCCGACCTGGCGGACGCAGATCACGTCGCCGGGCCGCGGGGCTGATCACAGTAGTGCGGTGAGGTGATGGCTTCCCGGGGTCAAGTGCGGCAGGCTGGGCACATGTCTTCGTTTCCGCTGCCGGTGCGAGTCGCCGCGGGGCTGGCGGCCACCGCCGTCGAACAGGCCCGTCACCTGCCGACCACGCTGCTCGGGCTGCCGGTCACCGTGGCCAGCCAGGCGCTGCAGGCGTCGATGCGGGTCCAGCAGCAGATCACCGAACTGGCGATCAAGGGCGACGAGGCGCTCGCCGTGCTGCGCACCCCGGAGGAGCAGCCCGCCTGGGCGACCTTCGACGAGGACGAACCGGAAGCCCCCGCGGCGGAGTCCTCGCTGATCGCCGAGTACGACGAGCTGACGCTGCCCCAGCTGCGCGGCAGGCTCCGCTCGTTCGGCGAAGCGGAACTGGCCGAGCTGCTCGCCCACGAGCAGCAGCACGAGCAGCGCCCCGAGTTCCTCCGCATGCTGAAGAACCGCTTGGAACGCCTCCGCGACGAATGAGCCACGACTTCCCGACGAGATCTGAGGAGTGCAGCTGACTTCCCCGACGAGCCCCGAGGAGCCTTGGCCGGTACGGACCGTCGCGCGCAAGATCGCCGAGTGGATCAACCGCCTCGGCTCGATCTGGGTCGAGGGCCAGATCACCCAGATCTCGATGCGCCCCGGCGCCGCCACCGCGTTCCTGCAGCTGCGCGACCCGTCCGCCGACGTGTCGCTGACGCTGACCTGCTCCTCCGCGATGCTCCGCAAGATGGATCCGCCGCTGACCGACGGCAGCCGGGTCGTGGTGCACGGCAAGCCGACGTTCTTCGTCGGGCGCGGCACGCTGAGCCTGCGGGTCGACGAGATCCGCGCGGTCGGCATCGGTGAGCTGCTGGCCCGCATCGAACGGCTGCGCCAGCTGCTCAAGGCGGAGGGCCTGTTCGACCCGGCCCGCAAGCGGCCGCTGCCGTTCCTGCCGAACCGGGTCGGGCTGATCACCGGCCGCGCCTCCGCCGCCGAGCACGACGTGCTGACCAACGCGGAGCTGCGCTGGCCCGCCGTGCAGTTCGAGATCCGCAACGTCGCCGTGCAGGGCTCGAGCGCGGTGCCGCAGATCCTCGAGGCGCTGCAGGAGCTCGACAAGATGCCCGAGGTCGACGTGATCGTGCTGGCCCGCGGCGGCGGCAGCGTCGAGGACCTGCTGCCGTTCTCCGACGAAGCGCTGTGCCGCGCGGTGTCGGCCTGCCGCACGCCGGTGGTCAGCGCCATCGGGCACGAACCTGACTCGCCGCTGCTGGACCACGTCGCCGACGTGCGCTGCTCGACGCCGACCGGCGCGGGCAAGCGCGTGGTGCCCGACGTGGCCGAGGAGACCCAGCGCATCCACCAGCTGCGCGACCGCGCCCGCCGCGCCTTGCACGGATGGGTGGACCGGGAGCGGCGGCTGCTCGATGCGCTGCGCAGCCGTCCGGTGCTGGCCGATCCGCTCGGGCCGCTGGCGCAGCGCGCTGAGCAGGTGGGCATGCTGCGCGACCGCGCCCGGCGGGCGATGACCACCGCGCTCAACACCGAGCAGCACGCGCTGACCGCCACCCGATCTCGCTTGACGACCCTCGGTCCTGCGGCCACGCTGGCTCGTGGATACGCGATCGTGCAGCGCATCGAGGACGGCGCGGACGGCGTGCTCCGATCGGTCGACGAAGCCCCGCCGGGAACTCGATTGCGGGTGCGGGTCGTTGACGGTGCGATCCAGGCCGTCGTGCCGGATCGAGCAGGCTGAACAGGACGGAAGAACCGTGCACCCCGAGCTGGACCCCTCGTTCCTCCCCCTGACCGTCGGTGTCGCGCGTTCCGCGGCGACCGGTTCGCGTCAGGCCGGTGAGGTGCAGCGCCGCGCCGAAGCAGCGGACACCGCTGCGGCCGGGTGCTGGGCCGCGCTGCTCGGCGGCTGCCAGTCCGCCGATCGCCGGGACCTGCCGTCGCAGCTGCGCGCGCTGGTCGAGGCCACTTCCGGGTACGTGGGGGCCGGGTGGTGGGCGGTGTCGGCGCACCGACGTAGGGTCGCGGAGGCGCAGTTGCGCATCAACGACGCGGTGCGCGAAGGCGACGGTGCCGAGTTCGCCGAGGCGTTCGTCGGCTACGACCAGGCGATCGCCACCGCGGTGGTGTCCGTGCAGAAGAACGTGGAGAGTCCGACCCCGTGACCGCGAACGAGCAGCAGGACGAGCACTTCGACCCGGTGGCCGACTACCCGGAGATCGCTGAGCTCGGCTACGAGCAGGCCCGCGACCAGCTGGCCGATGTGGTCAAGCAGTTGGAGGCCGGCGGCCTGTCCCTCGAGGACTCCCTAGCGCTCTGGGAGCGCGGCGAAGCCCTCGCGGCGGTGTGCGAACGCCACCTCGCGGGCGCCCGCGAGCGCGTGGAACGCGCCCTCGCCGCCGTCGAACAGGAGTAACCCTCCCCCTGCCTGGCTGCCGGGTCCCGCAATTTCAATGGAAATCGAAGGTCCGATTTCCATTGAAGTTGCGGATCATCGGCATGTCCGCATCTGACACGCCGACACCTGTGCACCGCATCGCTCCGACCAACCGACGACGCACGGCCCACCTTTGAACCACAGTTTCAATTGAAACTGCGCTCGGCCGTGCCTGGGTTTTGCAGTTTCAATTGAAACTGTGGTCTCGACTTGACAACCCGCACCTTCCGGGTATAAGTGCCGCCCAGGACGGGATGTGTCGGCGTGTTGGGACCCGACACACCGACGCTTGTGGACAGGTCGTCCTGCCTGTGGAGAACTTCCGCAATTTCAATGGAAATTGGACGTCTGATTTCCATTGAATTTGCGGAACCCCCGGACCGCGGACCACGGAGCACGGGTGTGGAGCGTGAGGGACCGGGGGTCAGGGTTTGGTGGGGGCTTTGAGGGCTGCTTCGGCGAGGGTTCGGAACTCGGGTTCCGCTGCGTCTCCTGCGATCAGGAGGCGGACGCCGTTGTGGTCGGTCGCCCAGGCCTGCTCCTCGCCGACGCTCTGGTAGCGGACCCACTGCTGGCCGCCGGCTTCAACCGTGCCCAGCGCCTGCGGCGGCTGGCGGGTGTCGGCGGTGACCAGCTCTTCCTCGGCGGCCGTCGACTGGGAGAAGCGCAGGTAGTGGCCGCCGCCGGTCAGCCAGCCGACGCGCACGACCTCGGCGTGCGAGCGCAGCGTCAGCACGTTCACCGAGTTGGAGCGCCAGTTCGCCGGCAGTTCGGGGTCGAGGAGCGGGAAGTGCACGCGCGCGGACGCCCGGTCCAGCTCGGCGGGCACGTTCACGGTCGGGACCTCGACCGAGGGGCTGCCGGGGTTGAACGAGCACCGGCCCAGCAGGCCCGCCATCCCGAAGGCGATCAGGACCAGCGGGAGGATCGCGAACACCATCGCCGAAACGGTCCGGGGCGGACGCGACGGCGCCGGTTGCTGGTTGCTGGGTTCGGCCACGACCACCATGCTCTCACCAGCGGCCTTCCTGCCGGTCGGGCAGGCGCGGCCGGAGTGGGCTGGCCCACGCGATGCCTCCGACCAGGCCGCCGATCTGCGAAGATCGGAGCCAGCGAGCCTGAGCGCGGGCCTGGTCCCGTCGTGCTCGGGCAGTAGAACCCGAAGATTGATCACGACCGGGAGGCGCGATGAGCTCCAGCACCGAACGACACCGGGAAGCCCCGGACCGCAACCTCGCCATGGAACTCGTCCGCGTGACCGAAGCGGCCGCGATGGCCGCCGGACGCTGGGTCGGCCGCGGTGACAAGAACTCCGGTGACGGCGCCGCGGTGGACGCGATGCGCAAGCTCATCGGCACCGTGTCGATGCAGGGCGTCGTGGTGATCGGCGAGGGCGAGAAGGACGAAGCCCCGATGCTGTTCAACGGCGAGGAGGTCGGCAACGGCGAGGGCCCGGCGTGCGACGTCGCCGTCGACCCGATCGACGGGACCACGCTGCTCAGCAAGGGCATGCCGAACGCGCTGGCGGTGCTCGCGGTTTCCGAGCGGGGCACCATGTTCGACCCGTCCGCGGTGTTCTACATGGAGAAGATGGCCGTCGGCCCGGAGGCCGCCGGGTCCATCGACATCAGCGCGCCGATCGCGGAGAACGTGCGCCGGGTCGCCAAGGCCAAGCACATCGACGTCTCGGACGTGACGGTGTGCATCCTGGACCGTCCGCGCCACGAGCAGATCGTCAAGGAGGTCCGCGAGGCGGGTGCGCGCATCCAGTTCATCTCCGACGGCGACGTGGCCGGTGCGATCGCGGCGGCGCGCCCGGGCAGCGGCGTGGACATGCTGCTGGGCATCGGCGGCACCCCGGAGGGCATCATCTCGGCCTGCGCGCTGAAGTGCCTCGACGGCGAGATCCAGACCCGCCTGTGGCCGCGCGACGACGCCGAGCGCGCGAAGCTGCGCGAGGCCGGGCACGACGTGAACCAGGTGCTGACCACTTCGGACCTGGTGCGCGGCGACAACATGTTCTTCTGCGCCACCGGCATCACCGACGGCGCGCTGCTCAAGGGCGTGCACTACCGCGCGAACCGGTGCACCACGCAGTCGATCGTGATGCGCTCCAAGTCCGGCACCGTGCGCGTCATCGAGGGCCAGCACCGGCTGACCAAGCTGCGCGAGTACGCCGATGTGGACTACGGCGACGACTCCGCTCGCCACGGCTTGCTCCCCTGACCGGCGCTTCCGGGAAACTGGTAAATATCCCCGGGCATCGGAGCCTGCTCGGTTCTTGAAGCGGTGACCTGCTGTTTCGCAGCGGGTCACCGCTTCTCCATTTCCGGTCTCATCCCTTAGTGGGTACGTCGATGGAGCGAATCCCCTTACTGTCCGTACCCAGCCGGCCAGCGGAGCCGGGACCTCGGGAGGATTCGACGGAAATGCGGAAGCGTTCGGTTCTCATCGCCGCCCTCGCGGCCGTCGGCGCATTAGGCGCACTGGGCATGCCCGCGACTGCCCAGCCCGACGACGTCAACCCGTACATCGTCGGCGGCCACGACGCCACCGAGGAGTACTCGTTCATGGTGTCCCTGCAGCAGCAGGGTTCGCACATCTGCGGTGGCTCGCTGATCAAGCCCGACTGGGTCGTGACGGCGGCGCACTGCGTGCAGGGCGGCGGCGACTTCACCGTGCGGGTCGGCAGCAACGACCACACCACCGGTGGCGAGGAGGCCAAGGTCACCAACGTGCAGACGCACCCCTCCGGTGACATCGCGGTGTTCCAGCTGGACCACCCGTTGCAGGCGGCCCCGATCAACATCGCCTCCGCCTCCGGTGACCCGGGCACCGCCACCCGGATCATCGGCTGGGGCCAGACCTGCGGCGAGCCCGGCTGCGGCCCGGCCCCGCAGAACCTGCAGGAGCTCGACACCCAGATCGTCGACGACAACACCTGCCAGGGCATCGACGGCCAGGGCGAGATCTGCACGGACAACCCGAACGGCAACTCCGGCGCCTGCTACGGCGACTCGGGCGGCCCGCAGATCAAGGGCACCCAGGGCAACTGGGAGCTGATCGGTGCGACGAGCCGCGCCGGCAACAACGACTCGACCTGCGCCACCGGTCCGTCGATCTACACCGACGTGACCGCCTACGCGGACTGGGTCAACCAGAACACCGGCGGCTGACCAGCCCCGATCGACACGAACGCGCAACCGGGCCCCACACCGGTTGCGCGTTCGCCTTTCTCCGCCGGTCAGGGCTTCCGTGATCGAATCGGCGGAGGTCAGGTCAGGTTGGAGGAGTGGCCCGGGAAGAGGTGGGCTTCCGGGTTGAGTTCGACGGCGATGTTGTTGACCGCCGTGGCCGCTTCGCCGAATCCCGTTGCGATCAGCTTGACCTTGCCCGGGTACGCCGCAACATCGCCTGCTGCGTAGACCCGCGGCCGGTTGGTGCGCATCGTCGTGTCGACCAGGATCGCCCGCTTGTCCAGCTCCAGCCCCCACTCCTCGATGGGGCCCAGGTCGGCGGTGAAGCCCAGCGCGGCGACCACGGTCTGCGCGGGCAGCACCCGGCGCTCCGATCCGCCCACCTCGATCTCGACCTCGCGGACTCCGCTGTCGTCGCCGCGGATCTCCACCACCTCGGCCGGGGTGATCAGCGGGACGCCCAGGTCCTCGACCTTGCTGACCAGGCCCGGGTGCGCGCGGAACCGCGACCGGCGGTGCACCAGCGCGACGCTGCGCGCCACCGGGTGCAGCGCCAGGGCCCAGTCGAACGCGGAGTCCCCGCCGCCGACCACCACCACGTCGCGTCCACTGTGGATGGACAGCTCGGGGATGAAGTGCACCACGCCGCGGCCGACCCAGTCGCCACCGACGGGCAGCGGGCGCGGACTGAACTCGCCGATCCCGGCGGTGACCAGGACCGCACCCGCGAGCACCGACTCGTCGCCGACGCCGACCAGCAGTCCACCATCCACATCGGACAGCTCAACGGCGTGCTCGCCGAGCAGGTAGCGCGGGGCGTACTGATCGGCCTGCTCCACCAGCGCGGCGACCAGATCCCGGCCGCGCACCTCGGGGAACCCGGCCACATCGAAGATCATCTTCTCCGGGTACATCGCGGTCACCTGACCGCCGGGCTCGGGCAGCGCGTCCACCAGCGCCACCGACATCCCGCGAAAACCCGCGTAGTAGGCGGCGAACAGCCCCGTCGGACCCGCTCCGACGATCAGCAGATCGACCTCGTGCGACACCCCGGTCATGCCCACCACCTCGTCATCGATCGCGTGGACGAACCCAGGCTAGCCCGATCCGTCCGCGATGTCCGCGCCAGCGGCGAGATGCTGGGCCACTCCGGCGAAAGCGCTGCGGCAGTCGGCGGTACCCGCCCCGGTCCCCCGCCCATACGTTCACCGGGAACGGGGATCTCGTCGGGGAGGAATTTCGTGAAGAAGAGGTCAATGCTGCTCGCGGGCATCGCCGCGCTCGCGCTGGGCGCGGGTGTCGCGCCAGCCGCGACCGCAGCCGACGACCCGGGCGCGCTGATCGTCGGGGGCCACGACGCCACCGAGCAGTACGACTGGATGGCTTCGCTGCAGCGGGGCGGCAAGCACAGCTGCGGCGCGTCGCTGATCGACGAGCAGTGGGTGGTCACCGCCGCGCACTGCGTCCAGGACGTCACGCCGGCCGACCTCGGCCTGCGCATCGGCAGCCCGAACCAGACCACCGGCGGCACCGAGGTCGGCGTGTCCGAGATCGTGGTGCACCCGGACTACGCGACCAAGAACCCCAACGGGGACATCGCGCTGCTGAAGCTGGACCAGGCGGTGCCGGAGAAGCCGATCCAGATCGCCGACTCCTCCGGTGACGCGGGCACGCCCTCGCGCATCATCGGCTGGGGCGTGACCTGCCCGGTGCGCGGTTGCGGCCAGCCGCCGGAGCAGCTGCAGGAGCTGGACACCCAGGTCGTCCCCGACGCGCAGTGCTCGCTGAGCGGCGTCGACGCCGACACCGAGATCTGCACCGGCAGCTCGGAGCTGCTGGCCAACGCCTGCTTCGGCGACTCGGGCGGCCCGCAGCTGGAGGGCCAGCCGGGCGACTGGAAGCTCACCGGCGTCACCAGCCGCCTGGGCAGCCTGGTCCCGGTCTGCGGCACGGCGCCGTCCATCTACACGGACGCGACGGCCTACAAGTCCTGGATCAGCGACACCATCGGCTGATCCGAGCGCACCCGAAGGGCGTCTCCCCTCGTGGGAGGCGCCCTTCGCGCTGTGCGAGATGCGGCACCTTCATCGTTCCAGAAGGGGCTTTTCGGCTGGTCGCGGGCGATGAGTGGGACGGCCCACGCTGCCCCGGTGGTCATCGCGGCGGGACACTTCTGTCATGGGTGAACAGGAGTACCGGATCGAACACGACACGATGGGCGAGGTGCGGGTGCCCGCCGACGCCCTGTACCGCGCGCAGACGCAGCGGGCCGTGGAGAACTTCCCGATCTCCGGGCGCGGCCTGGAACGCGCCCAGATCCGCGCGCTCGGCCTGCTCAAGGCCGCCGCCGCCCGGGTCAACGCTCGGCTCGGAGTGCTCGACGCCGACGTCGCCGAGGCGATCGCCGCTGCGGCCGACGAGGTCGCCGAAGGCGCGCACGACGCGCACTTCCCGATCGACGTGTTCCAGACCGGCTCCGGCACGTCGTCGAACATGAACGCCAACGAGGTCATCGCGACCCTGGCCTCGCGCCGGCTGGGCCGCGACGTGCACCCCAACGACCACGTCAACGCCTCGCAGTCGTCCAACGACACCTTCCCGACGACCATCCACGTCGCCGCCACCGAAGCCGTGCTCACCGACGTCATCCCGGCGCTCGAGCACCTCGCGGCCACCGTCGAGGCCCGCGCCGCCGAGTGGACCGAGGTGGTCAAGTCCGGCCGCACGCACCTGATGGACGCGGTGCCGATCACGCTGGCCCAGGAGGCCGGTGCGTGGGCGTCGCAGGTCCGCTACGGCGTCGAGCGGCTGCGCAGCGGCCTGCCGCGGCTGGGCGAGCTGCCGATCGGCGGCACCGCCGTGGGCTCCGGCCTCAACGCGCCGGACGGCTTCGGCGAGGCGGTGTCCGCCGAGCTCGCCTCGGTCACCGGCCTGCCGCTGACCGAGGCGCGCGACCACTTCGAGGCGCAGGCCGCGCAGGACTCGGTGGTGGAGACCTCCGGTCACCTGCGCACCGTCGCGGTCAGCCTGACCAAGATCGCCAACGACCTGCGGTGGCTGGGTTCCGGCCCGCGCACCGGCCTGGCCGAGCTGGCCCTGCCGGACCTGCAGCCCGGTTCGTCGATCATGCCGGGCAAGGTCAACCCGGTGATCCCGGAGGCGACCCTCCAGGTCGTCGCGCAGGTGATCGGCAACGACGCGGCGGTGGCCTTCGCCGGATCGCAGGGCAACTTCCAGCTCAACGTGATGCTGCCGGTGATCGCCCGCAACGTCCTCGAGTCGGCCCGGCTGCTGGCCGCGGTGTCGCGCCTGCTGGCCGACAAGGTCTTCGCCGACGTGCAGGTCAACGTCGAGCAGGCCCGCGCCTACGCCGAGGGCTCGCCGTCGATCGTCACGCCGCTGAACCGCTACATCGGCTACGAGGAAGCGGCGGCGGTCGCCAAGCAGGCCCTCAAGGAGCGCAAGACGATCCGCGAGGTCGTCCTGGAGCGCGGCCACGTCGACTCCGGCAAGCTCACCGTCGAGCAGCTCGACGAAGCCCTCGACGTCCTCCGCATGGCGACCGGCAAGTGAGCTCGTGCGCACTTCGGGGCGCCCCGGCACCCCGAAGTGCGCACGAACGCCGTCGCCGTTGTCGGTGGATGCGCGCACCATGAGCGCATGGTGCTGCTCGCGGACGTGGTGACGACCTCGCGCGAAGTCGCGGCTACTCGCTCCCGCAAGGCGAAGACCGCCTCGATCGCCGGGCTGCTCGGCCGCCTGGATCCCGAGGAGGTCCGCCCGGCGACGGCCCTGCTGGCCGGTGAGCTGCCCGGCGGACGAGCCGGTGTGGGCTGGTCGACGCTGGCCGCGCTGGACGTCGAACCGGCGCCCGAGCCGACGCTGACCATCGGCGACGTGGACTCCGCGATCGACGGAGTGCGGCTGATCAGCGGTTCCGGCTCGGGACAGCGCCGCGCGGAGGCGTTGACCGGGCTGCTCGGCAAGGCGACCGCTGCCGAGCAGGAGTTCCTGGTGCGGCTGTTCGGCGGCGAGCTCCGCCAGGGCGCGCTGGAAGGCGTGATGATCGAGGCCATCGCCGCGGCCGCCCGCGTGCCGACCGAAGGGGTGCGGCGCGCGTTCATGCTCTCCGGCCGGTTGCCCGCGACCGCCGAGGCAGCTCTGCACGGCGGCGAACCGGCGCTCGGCGAGTTCCGCCTGGAGGTGGGGCGCCCGGTCCGGCCGATGCTGGCTTCGCCCGCCGAGTCCCTGGACGCCGCGCTCGCCGAGCTGGGCGAAGCGACCGTCGAGTACAAATTGGACGGTGCGCGCATCCAGGTGCACCGCGACGGCGACGAGGTGCGCGTCTACACCCGCACGCTGCGCGAGATCACCCGCAGCGTCCCGGAACTCGTCGACCTGGTGCGCGGTCTGGACTGCCGGTCGGTGGTCCTCGACGGCGAAACCCTCGCCCTCGACGACGGCGGCCGACCACGCCCGTTCCAGGAGACGATGAGCCGCTTCGGCGCGCAGAGCTCGCGAGAACTCCTGCTGCACCCGTACTTCTTCGACTGCCTGCACCTCGACGGCACCGACCTGGTCGACCTGCCGCTGCGCGACCGGCTCGACGCACTCTCGAAAGTCGCCCCGCAGCACCGGATTCCGGCCACAGCGACCGCTGAGCGCGCAGCCGCGCTGTTCGAGGAGGCGCTGGCCGACGGGCACGAAGGCGTCGTGGTCAAGGACCTCGACTCCCCCTACGCCGCCGGACGCCGCGGCCGCGCGTGGCGGAAGGTCAAACCCGAGCACACCCTCGACCTGATCGTGCTGGCCGCCGAGTGGGGTCACGGCCGGCGCCGCGGCCACCTGTCCAACCTGCACCTCGGCGCCCGCGACCCGGACGGCGGCCCACCGATCATGGTCGGCAAGACCTTCAAGGGCCTGACCGACGAACTGCTGGCCTGGCAGACCGCGGAGTTCCAGCGCCGGGAGACCCACCGCGACGACTGGACCGTGCACATCGCGCCCGAACTCGTGGTGGAGATCGAGCTGGACGGCGTGCAGACCAGCCCCCGCTACCCCGGCGGTGTCGCGCTGCGCTTCGCCCGCGTCCTGCGCTACCGGCCGGACAAGGACGCGGCATCGGCCGACAGCATCGAGGCGGTGCGCGCCCTGCTCCCCGGCAGGTGAGATCCTGGGGGCATGAGCAGTGACAACTTCGACGCGATCGGTTCGATCAACATCGGCCCCCTCGACCCGCGAGAGCTCCTGCAGGACGAGCGCGCCGTCGAGCTGGACTACTACGTCGCGGTCCTGCTCCTGGAGGCCACGTCGGACGCCGCCGACCACCAGCCGCTCTACGAGGAATCCTTCGTCCTGCTGAAGGCCGAATCGGAAGAAGAAGCCGCGGAGAAGGCCGCCGACCACGGCAAGCAGCAGGAAACCAGCTACCAGAACGAGAACCACGAACTCATCACCTGGAAGCTGAAGCAGGTGGTCGAGGTGAAACCCCTCGAAGACGCCACCTTCGACGACGGCACGGAGATCTACAGCCGCTTCTTCCGCAACTACCAGGCCTACAGCTCCTTCGAACCCCTGACGGAAGAAGAAGCGTAAAAACGCAGAGGCCGGGGTCCCGCCTCCGGCGGGGGGTCCCGGCGTACTTCCACGCACCTCGGTGCGCAGCCACCGGCGAAACTATCAGCACCGAAATCGAATCCCCTTCGGGTGTAAGGATTTGATCTCGAACTGAAGTTCCCGATTCACTGCACCCGTGTTCGTCCACCCATATGTCGATGAGTCCTACGACCTCGCCGTCGGCGTCTACATTCTCACCGCCAGCGTCGTTGACCTTATAGACGCCGAAGACATCCGCTGCACGATGCGCGGACTGCGCCGAGGAGGCGAGAAACTCCATTGGAGCAAAGAGCCCCCGCATCGCCGTGTGGAGCTCACCAAGGCTTTTAGCTCCCTAATGGTGCACAACGTAGTCGTCATCGGAAGCTCGACGCCACTGTTTCCAGAGCGCGCAAGGCGAAAGTGTCTCGAAGTCTTACTTCCTGATCTCGAAGTCCACGGTGCCGAGATCGTGACGTTTGAAACCCGCCAGAAGCACAGCAACAAGCTTGATGCAGACATGGTCGACGCTTGCCGACAGAAGCGACTTATTACTCCGCATATCCGAATAACCTTCGCACCAGGAATCAGCGAACCTCTGCTGTGGATTCCGGACATCGCATGCGGCATTGCACTCGCCGCCGAGCGCGGCAATGAAAGCTACCTGCACCAAGCGGGCGACTGCATTCGAATCATCCGCATCAACGCACGGTGAATATGAGGACCCAGAAACGCAGAGGCCGGGGTCCCGCCTCCGGCGGGTACACCCGGCGTACTTCCACGCCCCAACAGAGCATGGCTGACGCAAGTATAACAACCAGAACCACGCGGGAATCAACTTATAACCGTCAACCGTTTAGGTGATCTTGATTTGGAGGACCCCAGAAACGCAGAGGCTGCGGTCTCAGCGTACTTCCACACCCCAGCAGAGCATGGCTGAGATCAACTTAGCGCGGCTGGGGTTTTCGGGCGACTCGGGGGCGTTGAGGCCGTATGGTGGGCAGACGTGCAGTTCTTGAACGGGCAGCAGCCCACCACTGACCTGACCTACGACGACGTCTTCCTCGCGCCGCGGCGCTCCGGGGTCGAGTCCCGCTTCGACGTGGACCTGGCCACCAGCGATGGCACCGGGGCCACCCTGCCGATCGTCGTCGCGAACATGACCGCCGTGGCCGGCCGCCGGATGGCCGAGACCGTCGCCCGGCGCGGCGGGCTCGTCGTGCTGCCGCAGGACGTCGATCCGTCCGCGGTCGCCGAGATCGTCTCCTGGGTCAAGGCCCGGCACCCGGTTTGGGACACCCCGCTGGTGGTGCACGCCGACGATGCCGTGGCCGACGCGCTCAACCTCCTGCCCAAGCGCGCGCACGGCGCCGTGGTCGTCGTGGACGACGACAACCGGCCGGTCGGCGTCGTCGACGAGGCCGCGTGCACGGGCGTCGACCGGTTCGCCCGCGTCGGGGAAGTCGCCGACGAGCACCCCGTCGTGCTGCCGCTGGAGACCAAGCCGCGCGAGGTGTTCGACCAGCTGGACAAGCAGGCCCGCAACGTCGCGATCGCGGTCGACGCCGACGGCCGGCTGGCCGGGATCCTGACCCACCGCGGCGCGCTGCGCGCCGAGATCTACTCCCCCGCGCTCGACGGCGAGGGCCGGCTGCGGGTCGCCGCGGCGGTCGGCGTCAACGGCGACGTCGCGGCCAAGGCCGCCGCGCTGCTGGAGTCCGGGGTGGACGCGCTGGTCGTGGACACCGCGCACGGCCACCAGGAGAAGATGATCAGCGCGCTCAAGGCGGTCCGCTCGGTGTCGCCGCAGGTGCCGGTGGTGGCCGGGAACGTGGTGACCGCCGAAGGCGTGCGCGACCTCGTCGAAGCCGGTGCCGACGTGATCAAGGTCGGCGTCGGCCCGGGCGCGATGTGCACGACGCGGATGATGACCGGCGTCGGCCGGCCGCAGTTCTCCGCCGTCGCCGAGTGCGCGGCCGAGGCCCGCAAGCTCGGCAAGCACGTCTGGGCCGACGGCGGTGTCCGGCACCCGCGCGACGTCGCGCTGGCGCTGGCCGCGGGCGCGGCGTCGGTGATGGTCGGCTCGTGGTTCGCCGGCACCTACGAATCCCCCGGTGACCTGCAGCGCGACGAGCACGGCCGGGCTTACAAGGAGTCCTTCGGCATGGCGTCCAAGCGCGCGGTGTCGGCCCGGACGCGCACCGACAACGCCTACGACCAGGCCCGCAAGGCGCTGTTCGAAGAGGGCATCTCCAGCTCCCGGATGCGCCTGGACCCGCAGCGCCCCGGCGTCGAGGACCTCCTGGACCAGATCACCTCGGGCCTGCGCTCGTCCTGCACCTACGCGGGCGCGCGCACCCTCGAGGAGTTCTACGACCAGGCGCTGGTCGGCATCCAGTCCGCAGCCGGCTTCGCGGAGGGCCGTCCCCTCCCCACCGGCTGGTGACGAGCGGAGGGCGCCTCGGGCCGAGGCGCCCTCCACCACTTCGTCAGGGGGTGAAGTCGCCCTCCAGGAGTTCGGTGACCAGGGCTGCGATCGGGGAGCGTTCCGAGCGCGTCAGGGTGACGTGCGCGAACAGGGGATGCCCCTTGAGCTTCTCGATCACCGCGGCGACGCCGTCGTGGCGGCCGACGCGGAGGTTGTCGCGCTGGGCGACGTCGTGGGTCAGGACGACGCGGGAGTTCGCGCCGAGCCTGGAGAGCACGGTCAGCAGGACGTTGCGCTCCAGGGACTGGGCCTCGTCGACGATGACGAAGGCGTCGTGCAGCGAGCGGCCCCGGATGTGGGTGAGGGGCAGGACCTCGAGCATGCCCCGGTCCATGACCTCGTCCAGGACGTTCTCGCTGGCCAGAGCACCGAGGGTGTCGAAGACCGCTTGGGCCCACGGGGCCATCTTCTCGTTCTCGGTTCCCGGCAGGTAGCCGAGTTCTTGGCCGCCGACGGCGTAGACCGGGCGGAACACCACGACCTTCCGGTGCTGCTGGCGCTCCAGCACCGACTCCAGGCCCGCGCACAGCGCGAGCGCGGACTTGCCGGTGCCCGCTCGGCCGCCCAGCGAGACGATGCCGACCTCGGGGTCGAGCAGCAGCTCCAGGGCGATCCGCTGCTCCGCGGAGCGGCCGTGCAGGCCGAACGCCTCCCGGTCGCCGCGCACCAGCTTGACCTGCTTGTCCGCGGTCACCCGGCCCAGCGCGCTCTGCGACCCGGCCAGCAGCCGGATGCCGGTGTTCGGCGGCAGGTCCCGCGCTTCGTCGAGATCGGCGACCCCCTCCTTGAACAGCGCGTCCACCGAACCGCCCGGCACCTCGACGTCGGCCATGCCGGTCCAGCCCGACGGGACCACGTCCTGCGCCCGGTACTCCTCGGCGTCCAGCGCCACCGACGCGGCCTTGACCCGCAGCGGCATGTCCTTGGTGACCAGCGTGACCTGGTGCCCTTCGGCGGCCAGGTTCAGCGCGCAGGCCAGGATGCGGGCGTCGTTGGAGTCGGTGCGGAATCCGGGCGGAAGCACCTGCGGGTCCGAGTGGTTGAGCTCGACGTGCAGGCGTCCACCTGATGTTCCGACCGGAACCGGATGGTCCAGCCGTCCGTGCCGTATCCGGAGCTCGTCGAGCCCGCGGAGGCTCTCCCGGGCGAACCACCCCAGTTCCGGGTGGTGGCGCTTGGCCTCGAGCTCGCTGATCACCACCACCGGGAGCACCACGTCGTGCTCGGCGAAGCGGGACAACGCCCACGGATCGGACAGCAGCACCGAGGTGTCGAGCACGTACGTGCGGACCTCGGTTCTACCGGTTGGCACGGTGCGCGCGGAATCGCCGCTGAGGGCTCGGGTTTCTTCCGCTTCTGGCTGGGAACGTCGTGCGGTCACGGCTACTCCCTCGCGGGCGTGGCGTGCACACCCGCTCGTCGGCGGGCCGGGCCTGGCCCCGTCGCGCCCTGGCCGGACCGCCTCGTCCGCCGTGGCCGCAGGGCCGTGCACCGGCCCATCGCGACCAAGGTGGACGGGGTAACCGTCCGCTCCAGCCAACAGCCACGATCAGGGCCTCCCGGACGGGCCGCGTACGGACTTGCAGAAGAGAACGGCCCGTCAACAGCGCACGCTACCTGCGTGATCGCTTCTCGGCAGGCAGCCACACAGGTGATTCAGCGAATCGTCGTTTTCCCTTCATCTGCATGGGAAAACGGTGCTGGTCACGGCCCGTTCCAACGCCGCGGAGAAGCCGACCGCAGCAGGTCAGGCCGGTGCTCCACCCCGGCACCGTCCCGACACGGCCGGTGAGCGCGGCTGGTCCGTTCGCGTGAAGCCCGGCCTCACACCTGCGTGACGAGTTCGGCGCGGACGGATTCGGGCACCAGCGGCTCGTCAAGCAACCGCCGGTAACGATCGATGTGCGATGTGCTCACGGGACGCTCGTCCAGCCACCGCCGAAGCAGGCGGTAACCCTCGACGTAGGTCGTGGTGTAAGCCCGCCAGAGCGGGTCGCGCATGAACCGCACCAGGTGCCGGGCGCGCTGCTCCGGCATCAGCAGCCACCGCTGCAGGTGCGCGACGACGTCGGCCTCGTCCGCACCGCCGTGCAGCATCAGCAGCGCGTCCTGGCGGACCGGCAGCAGGTCGAGCAGCACCGCGTCGATCCGCTCCGCGAGCTCGCCGTCCAGCCGGATGCCCAGGTCGGCGAAGATCTCGGCCGCCCACAGCCCCCAACCCGACCCGACCGCGGCGTGCAACCCCAGGTCGGCGAGGCCTTCGGCGAGCACGCACTGCAGGGTGCTGATCAGCTTGAACAGGGTGTCGGTGAGCGGCACCAGCCCGGACTCGGCCAGCAGCGGTAGAC
>NZ_JBEOVY010000030.1:0-36151 GCF_040295745.1 Saccharopolyspora sp. NPDC002686 | reverse complement strand
GGACGCCGGGGACCGGGTGGCCGTGCTGCTCAACGGTCTCGGCTCGGTCAAGCAGGAGGAACTGCTCGTGCTGTGGCGGTCGGTGGCCGCGCTGCTGCGCGAGTCGGGACACGTTCCGGTGCTCCCCGAGGTCGGTGAGCTCGTCACGAGCCTCGACATGGCAGGCGTTTCGCTCACTCTCACCTGGCTGGACGACGAGCTCGAACGCCTGTGGGCGGCCCCGGCGTCGACACCGGCGTTCCGCCGCGGCCGGATGGCCGACGAGCCGGAGCCGCGGGCGGTCGCGGACGAGCAGCGGGAAGTCGAGCCGGTGGCTCGGTACGCGCCGGCTTCCGCCGAGTCGCGCCAACTCGCTGATCACGTGCTCGGTGCCTTGCGCCGGGTGGCCGCGGTGCTCGGCGAAGCGGAGGACGAGCTGGGAGCCATCGATGCCGTGGCCGGCGACGGCGACCACGGGCGCGGCATGGTCCGCGGCATCGGTGCCGCGGTGACCGCCGCGGAGGAGGCCCAGCGGGCCGGGGCTGGAGCCGGGGACTGCCTCGCGGCCGCCGGGGACGGCTGGGCCGCGCGAGCGGGTGGCACGTCCGGCGTCCTGTGGGGCGCCGGGCTGCGGGCCGCTGGCGAAGCCCTCGGCGACCACGCCGGTGGCGCTGAGGTGGCGGTGAAGGCCGTCGACGCGCTGACCAGCCGCATCGTGTCGCTCGGAGGCGCCGCGGTCGGGGACAAGACGTTGCTCGATGCGCTGGAACCGTTCCGGACCGAACTGCAGGACGCGGTCGCTGCCGGTGCGCCAACGGGTGTCGCGTGGACGCGCGCGGCTGAGGCCGCCGACCGCGCGGCCCGGAGCACTGCGGAGCTGGTGCCGCGCAAGGGACGGGCCCGCCCGCTGGCCGAGCGCAGCATCGGCACCCCGGACCCCGGCGCGGTGTCCACGGCCCTGATCGCGCGGACGATCGGCGACTACCTGACGGGAGAACAGCGATGACCTGGCGAATCGCGATCGGCTGCGACGACGCCGGACTGGACCACAAGGAACGCCTCGCCGCAGACCTGCGCGCCGATCCCCGGGTGAGCGAGGTGATCGACCTCGGCGTGCACCGCGATGCCGAGGACGTGCACCGCCCGTACCCCGAGATCGGGCTCGCCGCGGGCGAGGCCGTGCGCGCGGGATCCGCTGACCGGGCGCTGCTCATCTGCGGCACCGGCATCGGGATGGCGTTGTCGGCCAACAAGGTTCCCGGCGTTCGCGCCACCACCGCCCACGACTCCTTCTCCGTGGAGCGGTCCGTGCTGTCCAACGACTGCCAGGTGCTGACCCTCGGGCAGCGGGTGGTGGGGATCGAGCTGGCGCGCCGCCTCGTGCGCGAGTGGCTCGGTTACGAGTTCGACCACGGGTCGCCGAGCGCGGCGAAGGTACAGTTGATTGCCGAGTACGAACGGTGCTGAGCACCGTCGGGGAGCAGGGACCGAGGAGGGTGCGAGTGGTGGGCCGCCAGGCACAGGCAGGTCGGGAACGCGGTCGGAACCTCCGGCAGATGGCGGTCGACGCCGTGCGCCAGGCCATCACCACCGGCACCTTCCCGCCCGGCACCCACCTCGGCGAGGTGCAGGTGTCCGAGCAGCTCGGCATCAGCCGCGGCACCTTGCGCGAGGCGCTGCGCGAACTGCAGCAGGAAGGCCTGGTCTCCTACGGCGATCGCGGCCGGGTCACGGTCCGGCAGATCGACGAGAAGGACATCATCAACACCTTCACCGTCCGATCCGCGCTGGAGGCGGTGGCGGGCGAAACGCTGGCCGCCAGCTACTACCGGGAGCAGCACTGCGCCCGGCTGCGCGCAGCCGTGGACGACATGGCCGCAGCCGCGAAGGTCTCGCTCGAAGCCCAGATCGAGGCCGACCTCGCCTTCCACGAGCTGCTCTGCGAGCTCACCAACAACGACGCGCTGCTGCGGTCGTGGAAGCTGCTCGAGGGTTCGATCCGCATGTGCATCATGTACCGCGGCTTGGAACGCGCGCTGACCAACATGAGCGCGGACCGGCACTTCGAGATCGTCGCGGCGATCGAATCGGGCGACCCGGTGAAGACCCAGACCGTCATCCAGGACCACATGGTCGCCACCGCCCAGGCACTGCTGTTCGGCACCATCCGCAGCCGCAAGCCGATCAACATCCTCGGCGACACCCCCACCTGACACTCGCGCAAACAGCAGAACAGCCCAATTTCTCGCGAAATTGGCGTTCTCGTGGAACTGCGCCTCTGTGAGCTGTGCTGTTGCTGCTATCCCAGGTCAATGCGGCTGTGAAGCCTGTTCGGGGATATCACTTGCAGGCCTTGTGGTGCCTTTGGTTTTGCCTGGTCAAGGCTCTGTCAGGTCGGTACAGCTACTCGGTGCGCCTGCTCAATTCGCTCGACCACGGCCAACGTTCCTTGGACGCGATCCAGCGTGTACTCGACGAACGAGGGGCGATCCCCGAGGCCCGCTACGTCACTGCGGGCGTATCCGGGGCACGTACCGCATACCGCATGTCCGATGGGCGGCGAATCATGGTCAAGTGGATCCGTCCCACCCGGCTACCTCGATTTCGCGAGGCGGAGTACGCCCGCCTCGCTCCCAGTGCCATCGCTGTGGACTGATCAGACACGAAGGGAATGCCAGTGCCCATCGAGCACGAAGCCAAGATCCTCGACGTTGACGCCGACATCCTGCAGAAGCGGATCCTCGCCGAAGGCGGGCACGAGCACGGCGAAACGCTGCAGCGCCGCTACGTCTACGACATTGCCCCCGGTGACGCCACGAAGTGGATTCGGCTGCGCGACACCGGGCGCGAGATCACCTTGACGATCAAGGAGATCCTCCACGACGGGATTGACGGCACCCAGGAAACCGAGGTCGCTGTCGACGACTTTGAAGCCACCAACGCCATCCTCGCCAAGCTCGGCTACCAGCCCAAGGCCTACCAGGAGAACAAGCGCGTCAGCTTCACCCTCGACGGTGCGGAGATCGAGATCGACACTTGGCCGCGCATCCCCACCTACGCCGAGATCGAAGCCGAAAGCAAAGAACGGGTCATCGCCATCGCCGCCCGGCTCGGCTACAGCGAGGACCAGCTCACCGGGGAGAACACCACCAAGGTCTACGCCCGCTACGGCATCGATCTGAGCTCGATCACCGATCTGCGCTTCACCGCGCCGACCGCCTGACTTCCCGGCCCACGAGGTGAACAGCCTCGGCGACGACGGGGCCGACAAGTTCGGCCAGCGCGGGCCGCAGCGCATCGGTGACAGCGGCCGGACCCCCGCTGCGGAACGAGGTGGCGGGGGTTGAACAGCGGCTGCCGCTTCCTGGGTGCGCGGTCGATCGTTGGGCAATTTGTACAGCGTTGGGGACGCTTTGCCGGTCGGATCGTGCAGAGTGATCAGCTGGGACGGCGACACTTGCACGGTTGGGCGGTGGTTTCGCAGGCTTCCGCCATGGACGTAGCTGATCTCAAGGCTCTCCACCGCCTGATGCTGGTGGCGCGGCGGCTCGACGAGGAGGCCATTGCCCTCCAGCGCCAGGGCGTGCTGCCCGCCTACGCGCCGGCCAAGGGGCAGGAGGCCGCGCAGGTGGGCAGTGCTGCTGCCCTCGACCTGAGCCGCGACTTCGCCTTCCCCGGCTACCGCGATCTCGGTGCGGCGGTGGCGATGGGCGTCGACCTCGTCTCCTACCTGGCCACGCACCTCAACATCTGGCACGGCGGTCTCTACGATCCGCAGGCCTCGCGGCTCGCGCCGTTCAACGCGGTCGTCGGCGGGCCCGTGACGCACGCCGTGGGCTGGGCGATGGGCGCCAAGCTGGACGAGACCGGCGGCGCGGCCATCTCGTACTTCGGCGACGGATCCAGCTCGCAGGGCGACGTGCACGAGGCGATGAACTTCGCCGGGGTGTACCGGCTCCCGGTGGTGTTCTTCTGCCAGAACAACGGGTGGGCGATCTCGGTGCCCACCGACCAGCAGGTCGCCGGTGGCTCGGTCGCCGCTCGCGCCGCGGGGTACGGCTTCGAGGGGCACCGCGTCGACGGCAACGACGTGTCCGCGGTGTTCGAGGCGACCCGCGCCGCGCTGGACCGGGCGCGCGACGGCGGTGGGCCGACGGTGATCGAAGCGATGACCTACCGGATGGGCCCGCACTCCACTTCGGACGATCCCGGCCGCTACCGGACGCTGGAGGACGAGCAGGCGTGGACCGAGCGCGACCCGCTCGCCGCCGCCGCGAAGCAGCTCCCCGCCGACGAGGTCGCCGCGTCCGAGGAACACGTCGCGAACGTGGTGCGCGAGGTCCGGGAGGGGCTGCTCGCGCTCCAGGCACCGCCTGCGGAGGAGCTGTTCTCGTTCGTCTACCGCGAGCCGACGAAGGCCCTGCTGGAGCAGCAGCGGGCGTGGAAGGAGTCCCTCGATGCCTGAGCTGTCCTTGCAGCAGTCCCTGAACCTGGCCCTGCAGCACACGTGCGAGGACGACGACCGGGTGCTGATCTTCGGGCAGGACGTCGGCACGCTCGGCGGCGTGTTCCGGGTGACCGACGGCCTCCGGGACAAGTTCGGCGAGCACCGGGTGTTCGACACGCCGCTGGCCGAGTCCGCGATCATGGGCATGGCGGTGGGGCTGGCGATGCACGGCTGGCGCCCGGTGCCGGAGATCCAGTTCGACGGCTTCAGCTACCCGGCGATCGACCAGATCGTGAACCAGGTGGCCCGCATGCACTACCGCAGCCGGGGCGTGCTGAACATGCCGATCACGCTGCGGCTGCCCAGCTTCGGCGGGATCCGCGCGCCGGAGCACCACGGGGAGAGCCTGGAGGCGCTGTTCGCGCACGTGCCCGGGCTGAAGGTGGTGTCGCCGTCCACGCCGTCGCAGGGGTACCACCTGCTGCGGCAGGCGATCGCCGACCCCGACCCGGTGATCTTCATGGAGCCCAAGTCCCGGTACTGGCAACGGGAATCCTTCGACCCCACCGAGCCGGTCGCGCCGATTCCGCCCGGCACCAGCCGGGTGGTGCGCGAAGGCCGGCACGCCACGCTCGTCGCGTGGGGTGCGATGGTCGCCCGCTGCGAACAGGTCGCCGAGCTCGCCGCGGAGGACGGGGTGGAGCTGGAGGTCGTGGACCTGCGCTGGCTCAAGCCGATCGACGTCGACGGCCTGGCCGCCTCCGTCGCCAAGACCCGCCGCGCGGTCGTGGTCCACGAGGCGCCGCTGACCGCCGGGCTGGGGGCCGAGGTGTCCGCGCTGGTCACCGAACGCTGCTTCGGCGATCTGCGCGCGCCGGTGCAGCGGGTCACCGGCTTCGACGTGCCCTACCCGTCGGGGGAGCTGGAGGACGAGTACCTGCCCAGCATCGACCGGATCCTGATCGCCGTCCAGACCGCATTGGAGTACCGCCGTGGCTGAAGTGACCTTTCCCCTGCCCGACCTCGGCGAAGGCCTGATCAGCGCTCAGGTGCTGGAGTGGCTGGTCAAGGAGGGCGACTGGGTGGAGCGCAACGCGCCGCTGGTCGAGCTGGAGACGACCAAGTCGGCGGTGGAGATCCCGTCGCCGCAGTCCGGCTGGATCGCGCGGCTGCACGTCGGCGAGGACGAGGAGCTGGCGGTCGGGGACTCGCTGGTCACGTTCACCGTCTCCGACGACCAGGCGGGCATCGTCGGGACCGTGCCCGAGGAGAAGAAGCCGAAGCGGCGCGTCCGCCTGACCGCGCCGGAGGACTGATCGTGTTCGCCACCGCCGGGGACGGCGCGAAGATCTGGTACGACGCGGCTCCGGGGCCGGCTCCGGTGCTGCTGGTCCACGGGTTCGCGTCGGACTCCGAGAGCACCTGGGTCCGCACCGGATGGGTGCGTGCGCTCGCCGACCGCGGTCACGTCCTGGTCGACCTGCGCGGGCACGGTCAGAGCGACCGCCCTGCCTCCGGGTACTCGCCGCAGTCGCTGGCGCAGGACGTCCTTACCGTGCTGGACGAAGCTGGTGCGTCCACTGTGGATGTGGTGACTTACTCGATGGGTGGTCTGGTCGGCTGGGAGCTGGCGAAGCTCGCTCCCGGCCGGGTCCGGCGGCTCGCGCTCGGCGGCATCGGCGGGCGTCCTGCCGACCGCGCCTCGATGCAGCGCGTTGCGGAGGCGCTGTCGGCAGGCGACCTGGGCTCGTGCATCGACGAGGTGGAGGGGTGCCGGCTCGACGGTCCGCCACCGGTCCCGGTGCTCTTCGCCGCCGGGGACCAGGACGACATCGCTTCGGACGCACCCGAGGTCGCTGCCGGGTTCGACGCGCCGTTCGTCTCGCTCGGGCGCCGCCACCACCTCAACGCCGTGTCCAGCCGCCGTTTCAAGGAAGCCGCGACCGAGTTCTTCGACCGCTGAGGGTTATGCGGTGCTGACCTGGTGCAGGATTTCGTCCGCTAGTCGCTGCGGAACCTGTTCGGGGATCCAGTGGCTGACTCCGGGGAGTTCGACGAAGCGGTACTGGCCGGACACGAACTCGCCGCAGCGGAGGGCTCCGGCGCGTCCGAGGTAGGCGTCCTCGTCGCTCCAGATGTAGGTGGTGGGCACGGTGATCGGAGCGAGCGCGGCGAAGTCCGATGTGGAGGCGCGGTACCAGGACAGGGCCGCGGTCAGCGCGGCCGGTTCGCGGAGGACTCGCAGGTGTTCCTCGACGAGCGAGCTGTCGACGGCACCGCCGAAGCTGGCCCGGAGACGTCGGCAGTCGTCCGCCAGGAGTTTGCGTTCGACTCCGGGGCGGCGGAAGGCCTTGATGTAGGCCGATCTCCGCTGCTGGTCGGCATCGCCGGCCAGCGCCCAGTTGAACGCGGCCGGGTGCGGAACGGAGAGCGCGGTCAGGGTCCGCACCCGGTCGGGGTGCCACGCGGCGGCGAACCACGCCACGTTGGCACCCCAGTCGTGGCCGACCAGGTGCGCCCGGGGGATGCCGAGTGCGTCCAGCAGCCCGATGACGTCGGACACGAGGTGCTCGATGCGGTAGGCGTCGACGCCCTCGGGGCGCGCACCGGGGGAGTAGCCGCGTTGATCGGGCGCGAGCACGCGCAGACCTGCCGCGGTCAGCATCGGCGTCACCTGGCGCCAGCAGGCGTGCGTTTCGGGGAATCCGTGCAGCAGCACGACGGGTGCGCCGGATTCCGGACCTGCGGTTGCGACGTCGAAGGTCAGCTCACCGACGCGCACCGCCGTCGTGCGTTCCACGTGCGTCCCCCCGCTCATCTCGAGGCCCGGTAGAAGCTGCGGGAAACGTAGCTGGTGGCCTGCTTCGCCCGCAACGCGCACAGCTCGGCCTTGAGCTCGCGCGCCCGCTGGATCTCGGGATCGTCGCCGGGGGCCAGCGCCAGCAGGTCGACGACGTGCAGCGCGTCCTGCACCCGATCGGCGTCGCGGAGGCGGGCGGCGTGGTCGAGCACGGCCTGCTTGTCGGTGATGGCATCGGCGCGCACCGCAGCCGCGTCGGCGGGCCTGCTCGGGTGCAGGTTGGTGGGATTGCCGTCCCACCAACCGGTTTCCGACCGCACGACGTCGCGCACGATGTAGTCGCGGTGCCCGTAGTTCTCCCGCATCCACGGCACGTCGAACAGCTCCGCCGGGTAGTCGACGTCGTGCACGATGTCGTCGACGCCCATGCCCCGGTTCAGCCTCTCCACCACGGCGTCGCGCAGCCAGCGCAGAGCGCGAGCGGTCGCGGTGAGCTGCTCGGCCGGGCGGTCGCGCACGACATCGCCGAACTCCGGGATCAAGATCGCCGGGGCCAGCGCGGCGAGCCGGTCGAGGGTGTCGGCCCAGCGGACGGTGTCGCGCATGGTGCGCATCGGGGTGCCGATGTTGGGGATGCCGTTGATCACCGCGGCGCTGCCGTAGAGGATGCGGTCCTCCGGTAGCCACACCGCCGTGACGTCGTCGGTTTCCGACGGGGCCCACAGCAGCCGGACGGTCCGGCCGGTGGTGCTGAGGGTGAGCGACTCCTGGTAGGTCTGGTCGGGGAACGTCAGCGGTGGCACCACCGGGAAGTCCTCGATCGGCCGGCGGAACTGTCGGGTGTTGATGTGGTTCTGCAGCCCGGCGGTTTCGAGGTAGCGGCGGTAGCGGCGGACGACGTTCTCGTGGGCGATCAGGGTCGGACGCGGTTCCCCGCGTTCGGCCGCGGCCTCGAGGAAACCGGGCACGCCGTAGTTGTAGCCGAGGTGGCCGTGGCTGTAGACGATCCAGCGGACCGGCTTGTCGGTGTGCTCCCGAAGCGACTCCAGGGCGCCCGGAACGAGGTGGGGTGCCGGCCCGGAATCGATGATCAGCAGTCCCTGATCGGTCTCGACGGCCAAGCTGTTGCCCTGCAGGCCGATGGTGAACACCCCGGGCGCGACGACCTGGACTTCACGCGAACCGAGCAGCGGGCTGCCGTTGGCGTTGTTGGCGAGCATGCGTGCGACACCTCAAACTGTTTTCGAACTCGTTTTGCATGGCGGTGCGGGTGGCGGAACCTCAGCGTCCGCCTGAGCTGCGGGATCCCGGACTTATGTATGCCAATACACGGCGTGCGGGCTGTCCTCGTCAGGCGAACGCTGAGAACCCGCGGCGGTGCAGGCTGCTTAGGTGGGCTATGCGCCTGCGGCGCATCAAAACCAAAGATCAAAGGTAGGTCCCAGGTTTCTCTGCGTGGGTGGGCTAGGCGCGGGCGGTCGGCTCTTCGGCTCGCAAGCCGAGTCGGCGAGCGGTTCGCTCGGGTTGCACGAAGATCGTCGCGAGCGCTCCGCCGACGATCGACAGCACGCCCGTGATGGCGAACGCCATGGCGTAGCCGGTGGTCGGATCGGCGGCGGACTCGATGATCAGCCCGGTCACGTAGGGCGCGATCAGACCGGCGGTGGTGACGATGCCGACCGTGATCGAGAGCACCGCACCGCGCTGCCGGGTGGGGCTGATCTCGGCGTTGACGGTCATGCCGATCGCGAACACGATCCCGCCGAGGCTGAAGGCGATGGTCAGCAGTGCGATCTGGAGCGCGCCTCCGGGCATGAACGGGAACACCACCATCGCGAGGCCGGAGATCATGACCGCGACACCACCGAGCACACCGCGGGACATCCGGCTGGAGACGCCGCGGCGCATCAGCCAGTCGGTCAGCGCCCCCTGGCACACGTTGAACACCACCGAAGCGACCCAGGGCAGGGCCACGAGCGCACTCGCGGTCACCGCGCTGTAGTGCAGCGAGGTCTGCAAGTACGCGGGAACCCACGCCACCAGCAGGGAGAGCGCCCAATAGGCGGCGAAACCGGCGAGGAAGCCGCCCAGCCACGTGCGGTTCAGCAGGATCCGGCGGTACGGCAGCGCGGGTTCGTCCACTTCGGACTGCGCGGAAGAGGCGTGGATCGACGCGCTTCCGGCGACGGTGCCTTCCTTCCCGAACACCGCCCACAGCAGCACCCACACCATGCCGATGACGAACAGCACCAAGAACGCCCAGTGCCAGCCGTAGGTCACGATGATCTTGGTGAGCAGCGGCGCGGCCACCGCCACGCCGAGACCGGCGCCGACGTTGAGCAGCGCGGTGGGCAGGCCGCGCTTCTCGTTCGGGAACCACTTGTGCGCGGCGTGCATGGCGACCGGGTTGGCCGGGCCCTCGGCCGCACCCAGCACGATCCGGCTGGCCAGCAGCACGCCGAAGCCGACCGTGCCGATCATCGGCGCCTGGGTCAGCGCCCAGATCACCGCCAGCACGAGCAGCACCCACTTCGTCTGCACGCGGTTGGTGACGAAACCGACGAGGATCGCCGAGATGCTGAACAGGAAGTAGAACCCGCTGCTGAGCAGGCCGTAGGACGCGGGCGAGAGCCCGAGGTCGTGCATGATCGGCTTCGCGGCCAGCCCGAGCACGGCCTTGTCCGCGAAGTTGATCAGCATGAAGGCCACCAGCAGTGCGATCACGACCCAGCCGCGTCTCGAGGTTCCCCTGGACGCGGCACGCGCACTGATGGCATCGATCTGTGCTGCTGGAGTGTTCATCGCTTCGCTCTCCTTCCGGCGTCTCCGCGGGCGCCCGGGCGGTTGCTAGATGGCCCACCGGGTGCGGCCCGCGGTGCGGGTGCGGAGCTGCTCGGCGTGGTCGGTGCCGTCGAGGACGGCCTGCGATTCGGCGGCGGCCCAGGCGTAGACGCCCTTGGCCATGGTGGAAGTGGCGGCCTTCTCCAGTGCGGTGAACACCTCCGCGCGGGTGGCGTGCGCGGTGTGGTCGTCGGGCGCCGCGTCGGCGGCGAGCTGGGCGAAGTGACCGGCCAGCCGGTGCTCTCCGGCGGCGAGCAGCTCGCGAGCTCGCGCGGCGAGCCGGTCGGCGCCGCCGGCGAGCGCGGCGATCTCGCGGGAGAAGTCCTCGGTGCGGGCGGGTTTGAGGTTGGCGGGGTTGCCGTCGTACCACCCGCCGTAGAGCCGCCAGATGTTGCGGACGACGAATTCCGGCTCGTCGTACGAGGGTTTGAGGTAGGGCTTGGCCAGCAGTTCGGCCGGGGCGGTGACGCCGTGGACGACCTCGTCGAGGGTGGCACCGGCGTTCATCGCCTCGACGGTCTGGTCGTGCAGGGTCTGCAAGAACTCCGCGGTGTCGGTGAGCGCGGTGCGGATCCGATCGGCGCCGACGATGGGCACGCCGTGGCCGGGCAGCAGCAGCTCCGCACCTAGTCCGGCCATCCAGCGCAGCGCCTCGGCCCACTCGGCGGCGTAGCGCTGGACCTTCTGCGGGTTGCCGGGGTTCGGGGACGACCAGATGAAGAAGTCGCCGCAGCACAGGATCCGCCGTTCGGGCAGCCAGGCGATCGTCGCGTCGTCGGTCTCGCCGCGGGCGTGGCGCAGCTGCACGTCGAGCTCGCCGATGCGCAGCGCGCTGGTGTCGCGGTAGGTGACGTCGGGGTGGCGGTACTCGGTGGGCCAGCGGAAACCGGGGGATTGGAACTGCCGCTGGTTGATCACGGTGTTGTAGCCGGCGGTCGCGGCGTAGCGGCGGAACCGGGGCGGGGTGTTCTCGTGCGCCACGACGGTCGGACGCCGCCAGCCGCGCTCCCCGGCCTCCACGTCGAACGGCCCGACGCCGAAGACGTGGTCGATGTGCCCGTGGGAGTACACCGCGGTGTGCAGCGGTGCGTCGGTGCGGGCGCGGGTCGCGTTGAACAGGTCTCCGGCGGTGCGCTTCTCGCCGGTGTCGAAGCAGAACAGGCCGTCGGCGGTGGGGAACAGGTAGACGTTGCCGAAGGCCGGCCACATCCACACCCCGTCGGCGACCTCGTGCAGGCCGTCCTCGCGCAGCCGACCCGAGTGGTAGACGCCGGTGCTGGCCTCGCCCCGCCACACCTGGTCCGCGTAATCGAGCAGATCAGTCATCCGGTGCTCTCCTGTCATGAGTGGGTGATCAGCGCATCGACCGCGACCAGTTCGTCGCCGGTGACGCACAGCGGGTTGATGTCGATCTCGGCGAACTCCGGGTGCTCGGTGAGCAACCCGGTCAGCGCCTCGATCGCCCGGGCAGTGGCCGGAACGGGGGCTCCGAGCACCGCGCCGGCCCAGTCGGCCAGCTCCTGGACCTGCTCGTCGGTGGCCGGGAGCAGCAGGGCTCGCCGCGGCGCGGTCGCGTCCTCGGCCCGGTCGCCACCTGCGCCGAGCAGCACCGCGGTGCCGTACACCGGATCCCGGGTCGCGCCCAGCGCCAGCTCGGCGGTGTGCGCGAGCATCGGCTGGGCGACCAGCGCGCGGTCCGGGTCGGTGGACACCTCCGCCAGCTGGTCGGCGATCACGGCCGCCACCGCGGGCAGCTCCGCAGGAGTCACCCCGACCCGCACCAGGCCCGCGCGGGCGCGGTGCGGAACGTCGGCGGCGTCGCCCTTCACCACGTACGGCCCGTGCCAGCCGGATCGGCGCACGGCATCGGTCAGTGCGGTCGCATCCGACGCGGAAACGGTGTCCACGTGGCTGATCCCGGCCTCCGCCAGCAGCGGCGCGGACCGCAGTTCCGACCACAGTGGACGTTCAGCGGGCGTGCTCGTGTCCTGCGGGGCGGGCTCGGGGACCGCGTCCGGTATCAGGACCTGAATCCGCCGCAGCAGTGCGCCGATGCTGGGCAGCACGGTCTCGGGACGCCCGAGCTGCTCCAGTTCCCCGGGCGGGGCGCACGCCCACACGAACCAGGTCGGGGTGCGCATCGCCGCCGCGGCCTCGACCAGCCGGTGGTACGCGTCGCGGAACCGGTCGCCGAAGGTCAGGTACAGCACCACGCCGTCCAGCTCGGGGTCCTCGTCGAGGGAGCCGAGGAGCTCCTCGACCCGGTCCAGCCAGCGGATGATGTTGCCGCCGAGGTCCACCGGATTGGTGTCGGTGGCTTCCACCCCGCCGACTTCGGCGAGCTTCCGGCGGGTGGCCGCCGACAGCGGCGGGATGCGGGCGCCCATCGCGGTGAGGTTGTCGGCGAGCACTCCGCCAGCCCCGCCGGACATCGTCAGCACCGCCAGCCGGGGTGCCGGGGGCAGCGCGGTCTTCTTGCGCGCGCACAGCACGGCGTCGACGAGCTGATCGTCGTCGGTGACCAGGTCGATGCCCTCCTGGCGGCACAGCGAGGCCAGCAGCAGGTGATCACCGGCGACCGCCGCGGTGTGCGAGAGCGCGGCTCGCTTTCCGGCCGCACTGCTGCCCACGGTCAGCGCGACCACCGATTTGCCGAGTTCCCGGGCCTGGCGCCCCAACGCCCGGAGCTCCGCGGCGTCCCGCACGCCTTCCAGGTACAGCACCAGGACCTCGACGTCGTGCTGCGCCAGCAGGTAACCGCCCAACTCGCACGCCGAGACGCAGGCCTCGTTGCCGACGCTGGCGTAGTAGGAGTAGCCGAGCCCCGCTCGTTCCAGCAGGTCGGCCAGCACGAACCCCATCGCCCCGCTCTGCGTCACCACCCCGATCGGACCGGGGTCCAGCCGCGGCCGGTCCAGGAACACCGTGGTGGACACCTGCACCGCGGTCGGACGGCTGACCACGCCGAGGCAGTTCGGGCCCAGCACCGGCATGTCCCCGGCGGCGCTCCGCAGTTCCTCCTGCAGGTCGTCGTTGCCCTCCTCGGCGAAGCCGGACGCGTACACGACGGCGGCTCCGGCACCGATCTCGCGGGCCTCCCGCAGCAGACCGGGCACGGCAGCGGCCGGTGTCGCCAGCACCACCAGGTCCGGGCCGTAGCCGACCTCGGCCAGCGAACCCACCACCCGCACTCCCGGCAGGCTCAGCTCGCCGCGGGCGACCACCACGATCTCGCCCTCGTAACCGCCGTGGACCAGCCGCTGCACGGTGATGCGGCCCCACGACAGCGCCGTCGTGGCCGACACCCCCACCACGGCGATCGACTTCGGCCGGAACAGCGGTTCGCAACGCGCGGCATCGGGCACCGTGGGCTCCTTGTGATCTGGGCCATGTACCGCTCGACTGTGCTCCAACCGCTGCTGTGCGGGTAGCGCACTTACCCCACGATTTCCGCTAGCGTGTTGTGACATGTCACAAGATCTGTGGGATCAGCTCGAGCGCAGAGCCCCCGAGATCGCCGACCGCGCGATCCAGGCGTACGCCGCCGCCTCGCCGCGCTACCAGGGCACCGTTCCGGAGCACCTGTACCGCCACATGGCGCACACCACGCGGGAGTTCGCACGGCTCTACGTCCGCGTGGTCAAGCAGGAGCGGGAGCTGCACGACGACGAGCTGCTGCTGTTCGCGAACAGGGGACGGGAGCGCGGGGCGGAGGGCCTGCCCATCGCGGATTTCATGGACGCGTACCTGGTGGGTGCCCGGACGATCTGGGACGAGCTGTCGCGCCTCTCCCGCGGCGCGCCGCCAGCGGTCGCGGGCGACGCGCTGCTGCGGTGCTTGCAGTCGGTGATGCACGCCGGCTTCCAAGCGCACCAGGAGGAGTCCCAGGCCGCGCACAGCGAGGAGCGGGAGAACATGCGTGCCGTCGTGCGCGCACTGGTGGACGGGCAGGCCACGGCCGAGTTCGCCGACCGCGTCGACCTCAGGCTGGCGGACAGCTACGCGATCCTCGCCCTGCGATTCGCCCCGCACCCGTCCGAATCCGTCGGCGACGCGGTCGGACGCCGCCTCGCCGGACGGCGCAAGGTGCACCGGATCACCGAGGAGCTGACCCGTTCGCTGGCCGACGACACCCTCGTCGCCCTGGACCCGGACGGGGGCCTGTTCCTCGTCCCGTCCGAGCCCGATCGCGCCGCCGCCGACCTGGCGGCCGCTCGCGCCGCGATTCCCAGGCTGCAGCGCGTGGCGGGCATCGACGTGATGGCGGGGTTCGCCCACGCCGGCTCCCGCGCCGAGGTGCCGGCCGCTGCCGGCCAGGCCCGGCACCTCGCGCAGCTGGGCAGCCCGGCCGAGGTGGCCGTGCTCGACGACCTGCTCTTCGAGTACCAGCTCCACCACAGCAGCGAAGCGGTCCCGCACTTTCTGTCCATAGTGGACGAACTGCGTCGCGAACCGGACTTGCTGGTGACGTTGAAGGAGTACTTCGCCGCGGACTTCAACCGCAGGCAGACGGCACGCCAGCTGCACGTCCACCCGAACACGATCGACAACCGCCTCTCCCGCATCGCAAAGCTCACCGGAGCCAACCCCCGAACGGCCCGCGGCCTGATGAGCCTGGCCGCAGCCCTGACGATCGCCGCCGAATCCCCCAGCTGAACCGAGCCGTGCAAACCACGACGACAGCGCTGCCCACGGCTTCCAGTCGGACGAGATGTCCATTGCTGGCCGCACGTATCGGTTGAGGTCTGGCCGCGCGGATTGCGCCTGCTGGCAGCCCCTCGTGCTGAGCATCGACCCTGGCTCTCGCCAGCGGGGTCCGACGCGCGATGTGGTGGTCCGCGAACGCTTGCGGAACGACGGCGAGAGGCGAATGGAGATGATTCGGTGAGAGGCCCGATCTAGTCGGCGTCCGCGCTCGTCAGGTCGTGGAGGGTGCGTTCCAGGTGCGCGCGCATCTCGGCCTGGGCGTGGTCGGGGTCGCCCGACCGGATCGCTTCGAGCAGTGCGCGGTGTTCGCGGGCGAGGTCTTGCGGCCCCGGGTAGGAGGCGCGCAGCTGCGCCAGGCAGAGCTGCATTTCCTCTTGCATCGCAGGGTAGATCCGGCTCAACCGGGGGCTTCCGGCTGCGTTGATCAACGCGATGTGGAACGCGGTGTGCGCTTCGACCCGGTCTCCCCAGCTCGCGTCTCGCGGCAGGGCTTCGAGCGCTCGCAGCGACTGTTCAGCCGCATCCAGGGAAAGCTCGTTCTCGACGATGCAGCGGACGGCTTCCAGCTCGAGCGGGGTGCGCACGAAGTACAGATCGCGCACATCGGCTTCGGTGAACGCGGGGACGACCAGGGAACGTCCTCCGGCCTGCTGCGCGAGGTGGCGGCTGAGCAGGACTTGCAGAGCCGAGCGCACCGTAGGCCGCGCCACCCCGAACTTGGCGGCGAGCCCGTTCTCGGTCAGGGGCTCTCCGGGTGCGAGCTCACCGCTGAGGATCTGCTTGCGGACCTCCGCGACGAGCGCGTCCCTGGTGGTCATCGTCTGCAGCACGGTTCTCATCCTAGAAGCCGCCCCGAACGGTCTCTTGCATATCTGTATAACAGTGCACCAGCATGTCGCCAGTTCCGCGTTGGCTCTTCGAGGAGGCTGTTCATGGGAGACGTGCGCTGGGCGACGTTCGACTGCTTCGGCACTTTGGTGGACTGGCGCCACGGGATCGCGACCACTGCTGAGCTGCTCTTCCCGGGGCGCGGCCCGGAACTCTTGGAGCTCTACAACAAGCACGAGCGGAAGGTGCAGGCGGAGACTCCCGCGATGCGCTACGGCGGTGTGCTGGAGGAGGCGTTGCGCCGGGCGACACGGGAAGCCGGTCTCGAACTCCGCGAAGACGACGCCTCCGCGCTTTCCGCGACGATCCCCTACTGGCCAGTCTTCCCGGACGTCCCCCGCGCACTGGCCGATCTGCGCGCCGCGGGCTGGCGGCTGGCCCTGCTGACGAACTGCGACAACGTCTTCATCGGCGAATCACAGCGGCGGCTGGGCGTGCACATCGACGCGGTCGTCACCGCCGAGCACGTCGGCTCGTACAAGCCGAACCCCAGCCACTTCACCCGGTTCGAGGAGTCCTTCGGCGCCACGCGGGACAAGTGGGTGCACGTCGCCGAGGGCTACTTCCACGACATCGATCCGGCGCACGCCCTCGCCATCCCGCGCGTGTGGATCAACCGCCAGGGCTTGACCGACGACCCGTCGATCGCCGACGTGGTCCTGCCGGACCTGGCGGACGTGCTCAACGCGGTCGAGCAGACCCACGCGGCCGCCCAACGACGCTAGGCGACCGCATGTTTCCCCGGGTCAGGAGTCGTCGCCTGCGATGTTCGCGACGGTGCTCTCGAAGCTGGGGCGGGTGATCATCGCGTAGGCGTAGACGGCCGCGCTGAACACCGCCATGATCGCGGTGCCGGAGACCATGCCGATGGGGCCGTTGCCGCCGGGCAGCAGGGAATCCGGGTCGGGGCCGAACTCGCCGAAGTAGCTGATGACCGCCATGCCCGCGATCCACAGCACGCACCACGACCCGGCGCGCAGGTCCAGCGCGGGCAGTGCGCGGCGGGCGAACCGCCGGTAGCCGATCAAAAAGACGTAGCCGAGCGCGATCGCCAGGAAGAGCTTCTCGTTGATCTGCCACCCGGTCCAGAACACGATCAGGTTCGCCGACAGGAAGCCCAGGTAGGCGATGGTGTCACCGCCGGGCAGCCGGAACGGTCGCGGCTGGTCCGGCAGGGTGCGCCGCAGCGCGCCGTAGACCACCGGGCCGAACGCGAAGGTGAGCACCGTCGCCGAGGTGATGAAGCCGATGATCTTCTGCCAGCCGGGGAAGGGCAGGAAGAACACGCAGCCGAAGACGAACGTGAACACCGCGGCCAACCACGGCACACCGCGCCGGTTGAGCTTGGTCAGCGCCAGCGGTGCGTTGCCGTTCTGGGCGTTGGCGTAGGCGATCCGGGTGGTCACCGCGGTGTAGATCAGCCCGGTGTCGCCGGGGGAGACGATCGCGTCCGCGTAGAGGGTGATCGCCAGCCAGGTCGCGCCGAGCAGGGTCGCCAACCCGGCCAGCGGGCCTGCGACGTCGGTGAAGGTGACCTCGGACCACCCGGCGCCGAGCAGTTCGCTGGGCAGCCCGGTGAGGAACGCGACCTGCAGCAGCACGTAGATCAGGCCGGTGACCACGATCGAGCCGATCACCGCGAACGGCACGTTGCGCTGCGGGTTCGCGGACTCACCGGCGAATTCGACGCCCTGCCGGAACCCGAGGTAGGCGAACACGATGCCGCCCGCGGGCAGCGCGGTGAACACCGCGGCGGTGCCGTTGGGGAACAACCCGCCGTGCGCGACGAGGTTGTCCGGGTTGAACGACAGCGCGAAGAACGTGCCGATCACCACCACGATGACCAGCAGCTTCCACCAGACCAGCAGGTCGTTGAACCGCACGAAGGCCTTCACCCCGAGCACGTTGATGACGCTGAACACCGCCATCAGCGCGATCGCGACGAGCAGCCCGGGCGGGGTCGCGACCAGCACGCCGTCCTCGGAGGTCATCAGCCACGGCAGGTAGGGCTTGGCGTACTGGATCACCGCGAGGACCTCGCTCGGCGCGGACGCCGCGCAGGCCACCCACATCACCCAGCCGGCGAAGAAGCCCGCGAAGGAGCCGAACCCGTACTGCGGGAACCGGATGACCCCACCGGTGACCGGGAACATCACGGACAGCTCGGCGAAGGTGAGGCCGATCAGCGTCACCATGACCGCACCGATGATCCAGGAGAAGATCGCGCCGGGACCGGCGATCTGCGCCGCGGTCAGCGCGCCGAACAGCCAGCCCGAGCCGATGATCGATCCGATGCCGGTGAACAGCAGGCTCCGGCGCCCGATGTCCCGGCGCAGCCCGGTGTCCATCCGGACGGTGGTGCTGCGACTGCCCGGTGCGGTCGGTGAAGGTGCTGCCATGCCGTGCCTCCCTGCAGGTTCGGGCGCGGGACGGGGGTCAGCCCCGGCTGACCAGTTCGGTGAGCAGGATCTGGGTCCTGGTGTGCACGACTGCCTTCGTCCGCTGCAGCCGCAGGATGATCTGTTCGAGGTGGTCGGAGTCCCGTGCGTGGATCAGCGCCAGGGCGTCGGCACTGCCCGCCGTGGTCCACGCCCGCACGATCTCCTCCTGCTCGGTGAGCAGTGCGGTCAGCGCCTCGCGGGTGACCCCGGCGGCGGCGAAGACGCCGATCAGGGCTTGCAACCCCAATCCGAGCCTCCGCTGGTCGAGCTGAACCGTGTACCCGCGGATCACACCCGATGCTTCGAGCCGCGCCATGCGGCGTTTGACAGAGGATGGGGCGAGCCCGGAAACCTCGGCAAGGCGTTCCAGCGAGGTTCGGGCATTTCGGCCGAGTTCGTGCAAGATTCTTCGATCTACGTCGTCCACGTCCCGGATTCTTGCATTTTCCGGGGAAGTCGCGGCCGTTTCATCGACAGCGGTTCCGGCGGGACTTAGCTTCCGGCGCATGGAGATTCGCCGGAGGACCCCATCGGCCGAGACGCTGTCCGCAGTTGCCGCGGACCTGTTCGGGGTGGCCGCGGAAGTCACGCCGCTGCCCGGGGAGCGGCACGCCAACGCGCGGCTGGACGTCGGCGGCAGACCGCGCTACCTGCTGAAGGTCTACTCGGCGGACACCGCGGAATCTGATCTCGCGCTGCAGAACGCTTTGCTGGCGTGGCTTTCCGACGCCGGTACGACGACGCCGTCCGGCACCGCCGTGGTGGACGGGGAATCCCGGACCGCGCACCTGCTGGACTGGGTGGACGGCCGCGAGTGGTCCCAAGCCGGTCCGCCGGAACCGGCGCGGTTCGCGGCCTTGGGCGCGGCGGTCGCGCGGCTGGACCGGGCGCTGGCGGGCTTCGAGCATCCCGGGCTGGACCGCGCCTACCGGTGGAACCCGTTGCAGGCGAAGGAACTCCTGGCGAGCCTGCCGCTGGTCGACGCCGCCGATCGGCCGTTCGCGGACGCGGCTTTGCAGCGGCTCGGCGAACTCCTGCCGGAGCTGCTGGAGCTCCCGCAGCAGGCGATCCACAACGATGCCAACGAGAACAACGTGATCGTCGCGGACGACGGGTCGATCGCCGGGATCATCGACCTGGGCGATGTCGTGCGCGCCCCGCGGGTCTGCGGGCTGGCGGTCGCAGTGGCGTACGCGCAGCTGGGGGTGCCGGACCCGGTTTCCGCGGCGTGCCAGGTGGTTTCCGGCTACCACCAGGAATCGCCGCTGACCGAGGCCGAACTCCGGTTGCTGCCCGAGCTGGTCGACGCCCGGCTCGCGACGAGCATCATCAACGCCGCCGAACAGCGCGCCGCCGACCCGGACAACGCCTACCTGTCGATCAGCCAACCCGCGATCCGCACGCTGATCTCGGACCTGGCCGCGGAGCCCCGGCCGCTGCTGGCCGCCCGATACCGCGATGCCTGCGGCTACCGCGCGGTCGCGGCCGAGCGGAAGGTCGTGACCTGGTTGCGGTCGGCCGCCTGCGATCCCGCACCGATGCTGCGCACCGATCTGCGCACGGCTGACGTGCACTGCATCGACTGGACGGCGCGGGGACCGGCGGAACTGCAGATGCAGCGCGGCGCGGACCAGGTGGCAGCCGCGATCGACGCGCAGGTCCGGGCCACCGGCAGCGCCATCGCGCTCGGCCGGTACCGGGAGGACCGCGTCGTGTACCGCTCCGAGGCGTTCGCGGGGCAGGGCGGCCGACGCAGCGTGCACATGGCGATCGACGTGTTCACCGCCGCCGACGAGCCGGTGTTCGCGCCGCTCGACGGAGTGGTCGCCGCAGTGGACTACCGGCCGGCGGAATGCGACTACGGCGGCGTGCTGCTGCTCGAACACCGCTGCGGGGACGGGACGCCGTTCTGGCTGCTGGTGGGGCATCTAAGCCAGGCGAGCACGACCGGGCTGCGGCCCGGCGACGCCGTCCGGCGGGGCGAGCGGATCGGCTGGACCGGTTCGGCGCCGGAGAACGGCGGCTGGCCACCCCACATCCACGTGCAGCTGTTCACCACCCTGCTCGGTCTCTCGACCGATCTGCCCGGCGCGGTGCGCCCGGACGAGGTCGACGTGTGGGAGAGCATCTCGCCGAACCCGAACCTGGTCCTGCGCGCGCCGGAGCCCACCGCGGTCGATCCCGTCCGCTCCGCGGCGGACATCGCGGCCCGCCGCCGGACGAACCTGTCCACCGCGCTGTCGCTGAGCTACGCCGAGCCGCTGCACATCGTGGCCGGGGAAGGCGCCGAGCTGATCGACGCGGACGGGCGGCGCTACCTGGACCTGGTCAACAACGTCTGCCACGTGGGGCACTGCCACCCGCGGGTGGTCGAAGCGCTGTCCGCGCAGGCGGCGGTGCTCAACACCAACACCCGGTACCTGCACGCCGGGATCACCGAGTACGCCCGGCGGCTGGCGGCCACCTTCCCGGACCCGCTGAACGTGGTGCTGCTGACCAACTCCGGCAGCGAGGCCAACGACCTGGCGCTGCGGCTGGCGCGCACCGCCACCGGGCGGGAGCACGCGCTGGTGCTGGACTGGGCCTATCACGGCAACCTGAGCTCGTTGATCGAGATCAGCCCGTACAAGTTCAACCGGGCCGGCGGCACCGGGCCGGGGGAGCGGGTGCGGATCTGCCCGGTTCCCGACCCGTACCGGGGCGAGTTCGGCGGCGACGGCCCGCGGTACGCGGCGGAGGTCGCGGCGCAGTGCGCGGAGCTGCCGCCGGCCGCGTTCATCCACGAGTCGATTCCCGGGTGCGCCGGGCAGCTGGAGCTCGCCGACGGCTACCTCGAAGCCGCCTACGCGGCCGTTCGGGAGGCGGGCGGTCTGTGCATCGCGGACGAGGTGCAGTGCGGGTTCGGCCGGGTCGGCACGCACATGTGGGCGTTCGAAGCGCACGGCGTGGTGCCGGACGTCGTCACCCTCGGCAAGCCGATCGGCAACGGCCACCCGATCGGCGCGGTCGTGACGACACCGCAGGTGGCGCGGCGGTTCGTGACCGGCATGGAGTACTTCAACACGTTCGCGGGCAATCCGGTGTCCTGCGCGGTGGGCCTGGCGGTGCTGGACGCAGTGGAGGACGAGCGGTTGATGGCGAACGCGGCGACCGTCGGCGCGCGCTTCAAGGACGGGTTGACGGCCTTGGCGGAGCGCCACGAGGTGATCGGCGACGTGCGCGGGCGCGGGCTGTTCCTCGGCGTCGAGCTGGTCTCGGACCGCCGGAGCAAGGAACCGGACGCCGCGACGGCGCGGCGCGTCGTGGAAGCGGCCAAGCGGGAGGGCGTGCTGCTGTCCACCGACGGACCTGCGGACAACGTCCTGAAGATCAAACCGCCGGTGGTGCTGACCGCGGACCAAGCGGACCGCGCGGTGTCCGTCCTCGACCGCGCGCTCCGGGAGGGGTGAAACCCCGGCGGATCAAGGAGTCCGCTCCTTTAGTCCAATTTGGACGCGTTACAGCCGGCTGCGGAGGTAGGAGAAGAACCCGGGAGTCTTGGTGACGCGGAGGCGGGTGAGCTTGCGGTAGCTGATCAGCCACCGGCCCTCCACCTTCCGGTACTCCTCGTGGTAGTGGCCGTAGCCGTGCATGTGCTCGGTGACATCGCCGTGCTGCCACCAGAGCTCGTCCTCCATCGCCCAGATCCCGCGTGCCGTGGTCGGGGAGGTGAGCTCGATCTCCGGCATGTGGCCGTGGTGCACCGTGGTGACCTTCGTGTCGCCGTCGAGGAGCCCGGAGATCGCCTTCGTCAGCGCGACGGCTCCGACCACCTTGTTCGCCTGGCCGTCCGCCTGCGGCCGGTTCTCGTCCGGAACGTCGGCGTACGACTCGCTGACCACGTCGTCGGTGTGGCACTGCGCGTAGTGGTCCCACTGCTTCGTGTCCATCGCGCGGAGGCGCTTGGCGAAGAGCGACTGGATCTCCGACATCGCCAGCACCTGCTCCGCCGCCGACGGACCCGCGTGATCGCTCGACATGCCGTTCCTCCTGTGCCGTCGTCGGCGTTGACCGGCAGCCGCGGTGGCGACGACCTCCGCCCGGATGCGCCGGGCGGCGCGCGGATCCGGCCGGTGTTCAGCACGTTCCGCTCGTCCGCGAAGTGCCCAAGCGCTTGCTTGTTGGCGGGAAGGCTAGCCACGCTCCGGGAGAGCGTCAAGGTGAAGACCTCGGTCCCGTGATCACCGGAAACCCTTTGGGCGGGCGCTCTTCCGCGCCTATCGTCTGCGACGCACCGGCGCGGTACCGCGGGCAACTCCCGGTGAGCGGGAAACCTGCGCGCATTCGGCGGGCCCGGCTGCAACGCTGAGCCGTCGCATCCATCGGAGGAACGGGGAGAGTCGACATCGTGGCTGTGCGAATGGGTGTCAACACGCCGGTGGTGCTGCAGATCCCGAACCACAGCCCGGCCTGGGAGGCGAAGGCGGGCATCGCCGAGGTCGCGCGCATCGCCGAGGCCGCCGACGAGCTCGGCTACGACTTCCTGACCTGCAGCGACCACGTCGCCGTCCCGGAGGGCTCGCCCTCCGCGATGATGGGCGGCATCCGCGGCACCCTGTACTGGGACCCGCTCGCCACGCTGTCCTACCTGGCCGCGCGGACCCGGCGGATCCGGTTGTGCACCAACGTCCTGGTGCTCGGCTACCACCACCCCCTGGTGATCGCCAAGCGCTTCGGCACCCTCGACATGATCAGCGGTGGGCGGCTCGTCCTCGGGGTCGGCGTCGGCAGCACCGCCGAGGAGTTCGCGGTGCTCGGGGCGCCGTTCGAAGACCGGGGTCCCCGGGCGGACGACGCGATCGCCGGACTGCGGGCCGCCCTGTCCCGGCGCCTGCCGTCCTACGAGGGCCGCTTCTACCAGTTCTCAGACCTGGTGGTGGAACCGCACGCGATCCAGGAGCGGGTCCCGATCTGGGTCGGCGGCAACACCGCGCGCGCGGCCCGGCGCGCAACCGCGCTGGGCGACGGCTGGCTTCCGGCGGCCATGGCACCGGAGCTGCTCCGCGCGCGGCTCGACCAGAACCCGCCGCCAGGGCCCGATTTCGACGTGGTCGTCAACACCGTCGACGCCCTCGACCCGGTCGGCGACCCGGAAGGGGCGGAGCAGGCAGTTTCCGCCCTGACCGAGGCCGGGGCGACGACCGTTGTGCCCCGGCTGCGGCACGAATCGCTAGAGCAGTACCTCGATCAGCTGCGGGCGATGGCCGAGCTGCCGTGCTTCGTGCCCTCCCGAGCCGGGTGAGGCGCGAGGGGACCGTCCTGACGAGTTTCCGGACAGGGGAGTGCGCATGACCGACGCGAGCACCGGCGCCACCGCCGACCGGATCGCCGCTCTCGAACATCGCGTCGCCGAAGTCGAGGACCGGTTGGCCCTGCTGCAGATCGTCGCCGCTTACGGTCCGGCCGTGGACAGCGGTTCCGCCGAGGTGACCGCGGCGATGTGGACGGCGGACGGTGTGTACGACACCTTTCCCGCTGCGCTCGCCGGGCAGGCCGCGATCGGCGACATGGTGACCGGCGAGATGCACCAGGGCCTGATCGGCTCCGGTGCCGCGCACCTGCTCGGGATCCCGCACATCGAGCTGAACGGGGACTCGGCGGTCGTCACCAACTACTCGCAGCTCGTGCTGCGCGAACCGGACTCGGACGGCTACCGGATCTGGCGCACGGGCGTCAACCGCTGGGAGTTCACGCGCACCGCGGAGGGCTGGCGGGTCGTCCGCCGGATCAACCGGCAACTGGACGGGACCGCGGAGGGCCGCGATCTGCTCGCCGAGGCCATCGACCCCGCAGGCTCCGACCGGTAGCAGCCGCACCCGGGCGGCCGGAACGCCGTCCTCGACAAGGAGTCTGCGCGCGTGTCCTAGGCGGTCTCCGAGGTGGTTCCTAGGGTTTGCCGAAACGAACCGCTCCACCTGGAGGAAGAATGGGCGAGGCTTTCATTCCGGTCGGCGCGCTCGGCGAAGGCTTTGCGCCGGAAGCCGACATCCTCGAACCGACCGACGACCTCTCGGGGACGCGCTTCGCGCTCGACCTCGACGGGCCGCGCAGCCTCGAGATCGGTGACGGCGTCGCGTCGTGGGATGGCCGCACCGACGTTCCAGTGCGGGTCACGTCGGTCCGCAGCGGCGTCTACCTCGTCGACGGCGTCGTCGACGAGACCTCGACGACGTTCGTGCTCGACACCGACGCCGGGCTGGTGACGCTCGTCGAAGGCGAGCTGCCCGGCCTGGAGGTGCGCGCCGAGTCCGCCTACACGCGGGTGCAGCGCGGCGACGACCCCACCGGTGTCAGCGCGCGCATCGTGCACGGCGCGATCGGCGGTTCGTCGGCGGCCCGGCACGCGCCGACGGATGCGCTCGTGGGCCTGCGCAACCGCTACACCTATTCGCCGAACGAGGTCTACGAGCACATCTACCTCACGCCCGACCGCTACACCTGGCACTGCTTGCAGGGCGTGGAGCAGGGGCTCGCGGACACCGACCGCTGCCACCACATCGGCATCCGGGACGGCCTGACGTTGTTCGTGTGGCGGGAGAAGATCGTGCCCACCCTCGGGCTGATCCTCATCGACCTCGACGGCATGCGGACCGACGGCAAGCTCTTCGGCAACGACGGGTTCGACACCACCTCGCTGGTGAACTTCCCGGTCGGGGCGCGGGCCGAAATCCTCAACCGGACCACCCACCCCGCGGCGTCCGGGCCGGAGCAGGCGTGACCACCGCGTCCGCCCCGGAGACCGAGCTCCGGGGACAGCTCGGGGTCAGCGGCGTCGTCTTCCTGGTGCTGGCCGCGGTGGCACCGCTCACCGGGATCATCGTGATCGGCGGGATCTGCATCGCGGTCGGCGTCGGCGGCGGCACCCCGGTGATGTTCCTGATCGCCACCGCGGTGTTCCTGCTCTTCGCCGTCGGATACGCGCAGATGGCGAAGAAGCTGGTCAACGCAGGCGGCTTCTACGCCTACGTGGTGCGCGGGCTCGGCCGCACCGCCGGGCTGATCGCGGCGTTCGTCGCGGTCGTCGGCTACAACTGCTTCGTCGCCGGTGCGGTCGGCACGAGCGGGTTCTTCACCTCCGAGGTCGTCGGCAGCGTGCTCGGCCTGCACGCGCCGTGGTGGGTGTGGAGCCTGGTCTCTGTGGTCGGCGTGTGGCTGCTGACCAGGGCCGGGATCGATTTCTCGGCGAAGGTGCTCGGCGTCGCCCTCGTCTGCGAGGTGGCGATCCTGCTCGTGCTCGACCTCGCCATCCTCGTTCGCACCGGCTTCTCGTTCGAGGTGTTCCAGCCCGAGGTGTTCCTGTCCGGTTCGCTCGGCCTGGGGCTTCTGTTCGCCGCGAACGCCTTCGTCGGATTCGAGGCGACCGGGCTGTTCAGCGAGGAGGCCCGCGATCCGAAGCGCACGATCCCGCGCGCGACGTACGTGGCGATCGCGTTCATCGGTGCTTTCGCGGCGGTGACGACGTGGGCGATCGTCTCGGCGCTCGGGGTCCGGGAGGCGGGCGGGATCGCGGCCGACCACCTGGACGCGGGCGACCTGGTATTCACGGTGTCGGAGGACTACCTCGGCTCGGCGCTGACCGGCGTGATGCAGCTGCTGCTGGTGGTGAGCCTGTTCGCCGCGCTGCTCGCGCTGCACAACTCCGCGGCTCGCTACCTGTACGCGCTCGGTCGGGTCCGCGTGTTCCCGAAGCAGCTCGCACGCACCCGGCCGCAGAACGGTTCACCCGTCGTCGCGTCGACCGTTCAGCTCGTGCTCGCGAGCGCGGTCGCCATGGCCTACGCCGTGGCAGGTGCCGATCCGGTGACCTCGCTCGTCGCCTCGTTCACCGGGATCGGCACGCTCGGGCTGCTCGCGCTGCAGGCGATCGCCGCGACCGGCATCGTCGTGCACTTCCGGCGGACGCGGGATCCCCGGTGGGGCACGACGTTCGCGCTGCCGCTGCTCGGTGGCATCGGGTTGTGGACCGTGACGGTGTTGGCGTTCGCCAACTTCCCGCAGCTCGCGGGCAGCGACAGCCCGGTGATCGCGTTGTTGCCGTGGCTGCTGCCGGTCGCCGCGGTGCTCGCGATCGTGGTGGCCGCCGTGTTCCGCGTGGCCAAGAAGAACATCTGGGACTCGCTCGAGCAGGACCTGGACAAGGTCGCGCTGCGGGCGGAAGAGGAGAGGACACCTCTGTGAGCACCTATCTCGTCACGGGCGGCGGCACCGGCATCGGTGCGGCCATCGCGACCCGGCTCGCCGGCGACGGCGCCGACGTGATCGTCTCCGGCCGCCGCCGCGAACCGCTGGAGGAGGTCGCGGCGACGCACCCCCGCATCGTCGCGATGCCCGCGGATGCCGCCGAGGGCGCGGCCATGCGGGACCTCATCGCTGAAGTCCGCGAGCGGTACGGCTCGCTCGACGGTGTGGTGGCGAACGCGGGTGGGCACGGGTACGACACGGTGGGCGACACCAGCGACGAGACGTGGCGCTCCAGCCTCGACGCGAACCTCACCACCGCGTTCGTGACCGTGCGGGAATCGCTCGCGCTGCTGGAGGAGTCCGGCGGCAGCGTCGTGTTCGTCTCGTCGCTGGCGGGGATTCGCGCGGCACCGGAAACCGCCGGGTACACCGTTGGCAAGCACGCGCTGCTCGGGCTGATGCGATCGGTCGCGCGCGACTACGGCCGCCGCGGCGTGCGGGCCAACGCCGTGTGCCCGGGCTGGGTGCGCACCCCGATGGCCGACGAGGAGATGCAGGTGCTCGTGTCCGAAGGCGGTGCGACCGACGTCGAGTCCGCCTACGCCACCGTCACCCGGGACGTGCCGCTGGGCCGCCCCGCGCACGCTGCGGAGATCGCGGGCGTCGTGGCCTTCCTGCTGGGGCCCGACGCCGCCTACGTGCACGGGGCGACGATCGTCGTGGACGGTGGCGCGCACGTCGTCGACGTCCCCACGCTGGCCTTCAGCTGATCGGCGTCTTCACCGGGGCCGGCGCTTGCGGTCGTTCCACCAGCCGGCCCCCGGTGAGGACGAGGACGAAGCACAGGGCGACGGCCAGGCAGCTCGCCGAGGACCAGAGCATCGCCGAGAACCCGCCCGTGAGCTCGGTCAGGAAACCGCCCAGCACCGGGCCGATGGCGAACCCGCCGCCGATCATCAGGTTCGTGGTGTTCATCGTGTGGGCCCCGCCGAGCGCGGCGATGCTGGACAGCAGGTACGGCAGCACGAACGTCCAGCCGAACTTGAACAGCACGGCCGCGATGGCGAACTGCGCCAGGGCCGGGCCGCCGAGCAGCAGCAGCACCGAGATCGCCATGCCGGAAAGTCCCAGCACGAGGTAGAGCCCGCGACGGGGGCTCTCGCCCAGCGCGGTTGCGAGGAGCGCTGAGACGATGCCCGCGACCGTTGCCGCGGACAGCACGATGCTCGTCGGTCCAGCGGCGGTGCCGGCGGTGGTGGCGATCTGGCCCATGAACGACCACACGCCGCTCAGCGCCAGGTAGAACAGCAGGAGCGCGGCGAGTCCGGCGGCGAAACGAGCGGGGGAGCGGCGCTCCTGGTGGGCACGACTGTCCGGTGTGGACAGAGTGATCCCGCGCAGCAGTCCGATGAACGGCAGGCACAGGACCATGAGCCCGGCCAAGGTCCAGTAGACGGCCGAGACGTCGGAATCGGCGTAGAGGGTGGGGAACACCGCGAGGATGAGGGCGCCCATGACGAGCTGGGCGACCACGAAGATGCCGAACGCCCGCCCGGGGTTGCGGGTCCGCGAGCTCAACGACAGCAGCACCACGGTGATGGATCCGGCCGCCAGCGAAGTGGCGATCCGCACGACGAGCAGCAGCCAGAAGTCCGCCGCGAACCCGGAAGCCACCTGCCCGGCCACCACGACCAGCGTGCACGCGGTGACCGAGGCTGTCAGCCGGAACCGCGTGAGCCAGAAGTAGGCCGGCACGGTCGCCAGGCTGAACGCGCCGAGTTCGCACGAGAACAGCAAACCCGTCTCGCTGGGACCGATGCCGTACTTGGTCACGAGCGGGCCCGCGATCACGGGCGCGATCAGCAGCACCGAGTACAGGACCGCGGAGAAGACGCCGACGAAGAGGTAGATGTGGCCGCTGCGATCGCGCCGGCCGGACAACGTGGTGGTCGCACTGTCTGCCATGAAGTCTCCTAGGGGAGCACCTGCCCGCACCGTCGCGGGTGGACCCAGTGTGGTGACCAACCGCGCGCTGGTCCTTGTCGCACAGCGCGCGGTTGTTGTCGGTGACCGCCTACCGCGGTCGAGCCAGGAGTTCGGCCTCCTCGAACCTGCTGCGTCCGACGTCTCCCCAGCGCCGGAGCGTCGACAATGGACGCTCCGGCGCGCGATGGCCGATTCCGGCTGCTCGGCCCGGTCGACCGTCGGAATCGTGCACGGTTTCCGAGGTCGTGTGCACGCTGAGACAAGCAGGACGGCCGCGAGCGCCGGGAGAATCGCCGACATCGGAGTTCGGCAGAGAGGTATGGACATGCAGACCTACGAGGGGTTGCTCGCCGCGGTCGTCGCCGATGGCGGTCGGCCGGTCACGGACCCGGCGACGGACGCCGTGATCGGGCACGCGCCCGCGCACGGGGTCGAGGATCTCGACCGGGCGATCGCCGCCGCCCAGGCCGCCCAACCGGCCTGGGAAGCGCTGGGGCACGAGGAGCGGAGTCGGCTCCTGCACGCCGCAGCCGATGCCGTCGACCAGTCGGCTGCCGCGCTCGCCGAGCTGATCTCGCGGGAACAGGGCAAACCGCTCAACGGCCCCGGCAGCCGCTTCGAGGCCGGCGGTGTGGCGGCCTGGCTGCGGGCTGCGGCGGACACGCCGCTGGAGACCGAGCAGGTCCTCGACGACGAGTCCGGCGCCGCCACGCTCACCTACCGCGCGACCGGCCTGGTCGGTGCGATCGGCCCGTGGAACTGGCCGGCCCTGATCGCCTCGTGGCAGTTCGCGGCCGCGCTGCGGATGGGCAACGCCGTGGTGATGAAGCCGTCGGAGCACACGCCGCTGTCGGTGCTGGCCGTCGCCGCCATCGTGAACCAGGTGCTGCCGGACGGGGTCCTCACGGTGCTGTCGGGGGATCGCGAGATGGGCGCGGCGATGACGGCGCACCCGGCCTTCGGCAAGCTCATGTTCACCGGGTCGACCCGCACCGGGCAGGCGATCGTGGAGGCCAGCGCGCGCAACCTGCCCCGGCTCACCCTCGAACTCGGCGGCAACGACCCGGGAATCGTCCTGCCCGACGCGGACCCCGAGGCCATCGCCGAAGGCCTGTTCTGGGGAGCGCTGATCAACACCGGGCAGACCTGCGCGGCGCTGAAGCGGCTCTACGTCCACGAGAGCATCCACGACGACGTGGTGGCCGCGCTGCGCGCGATCGTCGAGCGCACGCCGATGGGACCCGGCACCGACGAGGGCAACCTCCTCGGTCCGCTGACCACGAAGGAGCAGTTCCAGATCGTGGACACCCTGGTGGAGAAGGCGAAGGCGTCGGGCGCCCGGATCGTCGTGGGCGGTGACCCGGATCGCGACGCACCGGGCAACTTCTACCCGACCACGCTCGTCACCGACATCGCGCCGGACGCCGCGCTGGTGGTCGAGGAGCAGTTCGGACCCGCGCTGCCGATCCTGCCGTACTCGGATCTCGATGACGCCATCGCTCAGGCCAACGCCCTCGACACCGGTCTCGGCGCGTCGGTGTGGTCGGCGGATCCCGAGCGGGCGAAGGAGGTCGCTGCTCGCATCCACGCGGGCACGATCTGGATCAACAAGCACGGCAACGTGCACCCGCTGATCCCGTTCGGCGGTGTGAAGGGATCCGGGTACGGCCTCGAGTTCGGGCAGGAAGGGCTCAAGGCCGTCGCGGTGCCGCAGGTCATCAGCTCCTGACGCGCGCGCAGAACGGGCCCTCCACCGGGAGGGCCCGTTCGTGCGTTCTAGCCGCGGGAGTGGACGCACTCGCCCCGGAAGTACGTCTCGTCGACGCCGGTGCGGTGGATCTCCGTCGCCGGCACCTCGAAGATGTTCCGGTCCAGCACGAGGAAATCGGCGGACAGCCCCGGCCGCAGCGCGCCCGTGCGATCGTCGATGCCCAGCGCTCTGGCCGAGGCGGAGGTGAACGCCGCGACGGCCTGCTCCCGGGTGATCGCCTGCTCGGGGTTGACGCGGCGCGGATCGCCCTGTTCCTCCGGCGCGCCGCGGGTCACCATGGTTTCGATCCCCAGCCACGGGTTCAGCTCCGGGAGCCCCACCGGCCAGTCGGATCCGCCTGCGACCACCGCGCCGGTGGCCAGCAGGTCCTTGAACGGCCAGATCCGGTCCATAGTCTCGGTGGGCACCTGGTGCGCCACGGCGTCGAACAGCGGGCTGGGATGCCACAGGAACGGGCACGCGTCGGCGTACACGTCCAGTTCGGCGAAGCGCGGCAGGTCCTCCGGCGCGATGAACGACATGTGGGCGATCTGGATGATCGGTTGCGGACCGGGATCCTTCCGCACGATCGCGGCGGCGTCGAGCGCCAAGCGGACCGATGCGTCGCCGGTGGCGTGGATCTTCGCGCCGAGGCCGAGCTCGGCGCAGCGCCGCAGCCCGGCGGTGAGCTCGTCGAGGCTCCAGTACGGCGTCCCGCGGAATTCGGAATCCTCGCTGTCGTGGTGGCACCGGTAGGGGTGGAGCAGGGCGGTGGTGCGCGTCGTCGGTACGCCGTCGATCACGAACTTCACGAAGTCCGGCCGGATCTGCTCGCTCCGGTACCGCGGGGCTTGCGCGAACAGCTCTTCTCCCACAGCGCCTGCCTCGAGGAAGTCGCGGGCCGGCATCGAGGCGACGATCCACGCGGGGAGGTCACCGGACCGTTCCAGGTCCTGCAGCGCGGCCAAGTGGTGCTCCATCGTCGCGGCGTCCTGCAGCGAGGTGTACCCGATCCGCCGGGTCCGCTCGAGAGCTGCCCGCAGGGCTGTCATGAGCCGCCCGTGCGGATCGCGCTGGGCGGACTTGGCCGCCTCCTCAGCCCTCGTGCTGGTCAGCTCCCAGAGCGCACCGGTCAACCTGCCGTCGGCGTCGCGCGCGTAGGTCCCGCCAGGCGGATCCGGGGTGGTGTCGTCCACGCCCATGGCCGCCAGCGCGGCGGAGTTGACCTGGCGGTTGTGCATCGTGTCGTCGCGCAGCAGCACCGGGTGCCCGAGCGAGGCCTCGTCGAGCCGCCGCAACATCTCCCGCGAGTTCAGCGCGGCATAGGTACCGCTGCCGAGGATGCCGCCGACGATCCATTCGTCCGGTTCGAGCCGCCCGGCCCAGTCCCGGACCTTGGTCAGCACCTCGTCGGGACCGTCGGTGGGCAGCAGCGGCAGCTCCAGCGCGAGCTGGGTTCCGCCGATCCCGAGGTGGATGTGGCCGTCGATGAGACCGGGCACGGCCAGCCGTCCGGCGAGGTCGAGACGACGCGTTCCGGGTCCGCACCAGGCGTCGACCTCTCCGGCCGTGCCGACCGCGACGATCCGCCCGTTCCGGACCGCGAATCCCTCCGCCCGCTCGCCCGGGATCCCGGTGTGGACGGGACCGCCCGTCACGACGAGGTCTGCGCTGCCAGTGCTCATCTCCATGGCCTCCTGTCCGGGGATCGGCTCACGCTAGTCGGCGAGGAGGCTGCTCAGCGCGATTCTGGCACCACCGGTCAAACGGTGTGCAGGAAAAGACAATCGGCCCGCGGCGGGGGATGGTCGGTTAGGATCGCCGTATTTCGGAGCCCTCCGACGGTGGAGGTGGGATGACAGCCCTTCCTGCGGCCGACGCCATGCGGTCCCCGGCGGGTCTCGACCTGTGGCGTTCGGCCATCACGAGCGCGGTCGTGCCCCTGGAGATCGAGGAAGCAGGCGGTGTCGCCTTCCGGGGCCATTTGGACCGGACCGTCGTCGGGGACGTCACGCTGTTCCACATCGCCGCGACGCCGCACGTCGTGCGCCGGACACCGGAACTCATCGGGCCCGGCGACCGCCGGTACTACAAGCTGAGCCTGCAGCTGCAGGGGACGGCCGTGCTGGAGCAGGACGGCCGGCGAGCGGAGCTGCGCCCCGGTGACCTGGCCATCTACGACACCCACCACCCCTACGAGCTCTCGTTCGCGACGAACAACCGCGCGATGGTCGTCATGTTCCCCCACGAGCTGGTGGACCTGCCGCGGGACGAGGTCGACCGGGTCACCGCGGTCCGGTTCCCGAGCGATTCGGGCCTGGGGAAGGTGATCAACCCGTTCTTCGTCGAACTCGGGCGGAACCTGGACCAGCTGGCCGGCGCCAGCGCCTCGCGGCTGGTGGGATCGGCGCTGGACCTGCTCGTGACGATGTTGACGCAGGAGCTGTACCGCAGGCACGGCACGGTGAACAACCCGACGCGCAGCCTCGCCCGCGAGGTGCGCGAGTACATCCTCGACCACCTCGGCGATCCCGCGCTGACCCCGTCGTCGATCGCGCGTGCCAACCACATCTCGACCAGGCACCTCTACACGATCTTCTCCGGGGAGGGCGAGCCCGTCTCCGCGTGGATCCGCTCGCGCCGGCTGGAACGCATCCGCCGCGACCTGGTCGACCCGCTCTACGCCGACCGCCCGGTCTCGTGGATCGCCGACCGGTGGGGGCTGACCGACGCCGCGCACTTCAGCCGCCTGTTCAAAGCCGAGTTCGGCGAATCGCCCACCTCGTACCGCCAGCACCTCACCGGACAACCCGCGCAGCACTGACCACCTGGCAGGGGCACTGATCGCGTGTTGGAGCTCCTCGGGCAGCGGAAGGCCCCGGCACCTGCTCTCGAAGGTGCCGGGGCCTGTCGACGACGAGGGCCAGGAGATCCGCATGCGCCGGTCAGATCTCCCGCCGCTGCGGTCAGCCCTGCTTCGTAGCTCCGCTGCCGGCGTGCGGCAGCAAGGGGTAGGCCACCTGGATGCCCTCCTGGTCGAGCCGGTTCTTGACGTGCCCGCGCACCGCGCGACCGATCGCCCACTGCGAACCGGGCTTGGTCTTGATGATCATCCGCATCGTCACGGCGCCGTTGCCGATGCCGACGACGCCGTTGACGTCGGGCTTTTCCAGGATCTGCGACGCGAACTCGGGGTCCTGGGCGAACTCGTCCAGGCTGGACTCCAGCACGCGCTTGGTCTCGGGGAGGTCGACCGAGTAGTCCAGCGGGATCTCGATCACCGCGTTGGCCCAGTCCTGGTTCATGTTGCACACGCGCATGATCTCGCCGTTGCGCACGTGCCAGAGGTTGCCGTCGAGGTCGCGGATCTTGGTGGTGCGCATGGTCATCGCCTCGACGGTGCCCACCGCATCGCCGACGTCGACGACGTCGCCCACGCCGAACTGGTCCTCGACCATCAGGAACAGCCCGGACAGGAAGTCCTGCACCAGGCTCTGGGCGCCGAAACCGATCGCGAGCCCGACCACACCGGCACTGGCCAGCACCGGCGCGATGTTGATCCCGAACTCGCCCAGGACCATCATGAACGCGACGCCGAAGATCACGAACGAGGCGATGCTGCCCAGCACCGCTCCGATCGTGTAGGCGCGCTGCGCCTGGCGTTCCTCGCCGTTGCCCTCGGCCGGCTTGGTCACGACCCGGTTGGCCTTGGCCTTGGCCTTGTTGATCCGCTGCTGCGAAGTGACGATCCGCTTCACCAGCTGCGCGATCAGACGCCCCACGACGGCGCGGGCCACGAACGCCACCACGAGGATGATGGCGATGTTGATCAGACCCGAGACGAAGACGCCCAGGTGCGACGAGAACCAGTCCACCACCGGCTCGGCCTGCGCGGCGATGTCGACACCTGGGGTCGCCGCTCCTGCTTCCAGTTGCACGATAGGACCTTTCACGAATTTCGTCGGAATTGTTCGGCGTCCCGCGGAGGCAGTACCGCGCGACCGGAGGTCACTGACCTCCCAGGTTGACGTGGTCGGCGGTGGCGTCGACCAGCAGCGCGCCGTGCTCGGCGGACACCGCGGTCGGGCGGAAGCCCATCGGCAGCTCCGGCGAATCGAGGCTCACGGCGAAGCGCGAGAGCAAGCGCTGGTCGTCGAGGGCGATGGGGAGGTTCGGCAGTCGGCTGAGGCGCAGGTCCAGCGCCTGCGGTTCGATCCGGATGCTGTCGTCCCTGGCGGCGACCGCCGCGGTGACGGCGGCCCGGGCCGGGAACCCCGCCACGTCCACGTTCCCCGAGATCGTGATGGCACCACCGGGCGCCGGTTCGAGCTGCAGGTCGTCGATGCCGGCGATCTGGCCGACGGTGGCGGCGGGGATCCGGACGTGCCCGTTGACCTGGTCCGCCGTCACGTGCTGCGGTGAACCGCTGACGAGCTCGTCCAGCGGGACCCGGACGTGGTGCAGGTCGGCGGTCAAGCCCGATTGCTGGAGCGGGCCGAGGGCGACGGAATCGGCGCGGACGCCGATGTCGGGGAAGTCGCCTTCCAGGACCTGCGTCAAGAACGGGAACCCGCGGATGTCCACCTCGGGCTCCTGCTCGCTGTGCAGCTGGGTGCGCAGCTGCTGCGCCACCTGCTGCTCGGCGAAGCGGTTCGCCATGCGGTCCGCCACGATCAGCACCACCAGCAGCACGACCAGCGTGATGCCCAGGGTGATCCATCCCCGCCGCTTCACACCGGCTCCCGCTGCGGCTCGATGGTCTGGTTGATGTTGCGCGGCAACGAGGGCCTCCTCGGTGGTGTGGTGGTCCGCAGCGGACCGATGCGATGAGCGGAGATGGCTGGTCGGGTGTCGCAGCGCCGACCGCCGAGCTGGACTCGACGCCGGTCGAGCCGGATGCGGTCAGCGCTGAGATGTCCCAGGGCACGAGCCGGAGGTATCGAATAGTCCTTTGTGGACAGAGCTACGGGTGGCGTGCATCTGCGAGACAGGTGCGACGACTGCCGTATAGAACCTCGCAAAGTAGCCAAACGTGCCGTGTCGCGACACCTGGTCGAGGTGAACGCGAGACGCGGGAATGATAATCCGAAGCCATCGCGGTCCGGCAACCGTGGTGGGGGTGCGGTGTGTCACCCCTGCATGCGAAATGTCCCAAAAATACAGGAAGAAGCCGAATCAGGCGAATGGTCGGGGTCAGCCGCGGTAGGTCGGCCGGGTCCGCCAGAACTGCGTGGCCTGCTCGAAGGCGTGGCCGATCTGCAGCACCTCCAGGTCCGCGCGGTGCCGGCCGACGATCTGCAGCCCGACCGGCAATCCGTCCGGCGTGAAGCCGCCCGGCACGGACAGGGCCGGATTCCCGGCCGCGGAGACGAAGTACGCCGAGCGCATCCAGTCCAAGTAGGACTCCTGCGCGACGCCGTCGACCTCCGCCGGGTATTCGGCCTCCACCGGGAACGGGACGACCTGGCTGACCGGCAGCAGCAGCGCGTCGTACCGCTCGAAGAACTCGCGCATCCGGTGGAACAGCGCGGTGTGCGCCCGTTCCGCCCGGGCCAGGTCCCGTCCGGTGAGGCGGCGGCCCTCCGCGATGTTCCAGGCGAGCGACGGCTTGAACAGCTCCGGCTGCGCGTCGAGCGCCGAGCCCAGCATCAGCTCGAACTGCCACGCCCGCAGCGTGCGGAACACCTCTTCGGCGCCGGAGAAGTCCGGGCAGTCCTCGGAAACCGCGCAGCCCAGGTCCTCGAAGACCTTGACCTGCGGCGCCAGCGCGTCGCGGACTTCGCGGTCCACGGGTACGGAGCCGCCGAGGTCGGGCGACCAGGCGACGCGCAGCCCGGTCAGGTCGCGGTCGAGCGGGACGGCGAAGGTCGAGCCGAGCTGGTCGAGGGCGATGGGGTCGCGCGGGTCGGGGCCTGCGATGGCGGACAGCAGGAGCGCGACATCGCCGACGGTGCGGCCCATCGGCCCGTGCACGGCCATCGTCGCCCACGCGGCCTCGCACGGGTGCATCGGTACGCGGCCGGGGGAGGGGCGCAGGCCGACGACGTTGCAGAAGGCCGCCGGGTTGCGCAGAGAACCGCCCTTGTCGCTGC
>NZ_JBEOVY010000029.1:0-36157 GCF_040295745.1 Saccharopolyspora sp. NPDC002686 | reverse complement strand
CGCCCTCCGCGTGTTAGCGGTGGACGGCCAGGGGTTCGGCTGAGCCAGGGAGGTTAGTTGGCGCCCTGGTTGATGCTCGCGTTGTTGAAGGCGGTCACTTGGACGTTGCCGCAGAACGAGTTGTTGTCGACGTCGACGTCGGTGTTCTGCAGGACCGCGATGTTCTGGTCGATGTCGCCGAAGCCGCCCCACCAGCCGCCGCCGAGGGCCTTGCGCTCCGGAAGCAGCTCGACCGTCAGGTGCTCGAACATGGTTCCCCCTTGTTCGCCGTTCACGAGATTCCGACTGCGGCTCGTGCCGCTGCCCGCGAGTACGACAGACACCCGTCACCACCCCGTCACACCACCGTCACGCCACCTCCCGAGACCGTCCCCGAGCGAGCGGTTCACGCTCCGTGTTCACCTCACGAACAGGGGAAACGGAGGTTTGAAGTCCCTCCGGTCGATGAATCGGATGAACTGGTGAAGATCCCGCGCACTCCACGGGACGACCGGCAAAACACCCACCGCAGGGCCGGTGATGTCAGAGCCAGCCGGGGAGCACGAAGATCGCGACGGTCAGCACCGGCGCCACCACGATCATGCTCATTCCCCAGGTCATCAGGCCCTTGAACGTGGTGTCGCGCTCGGCCTCCGGGGTGCTGGCGACGACGAGCGCGCCGCTGGTGGAGAACGGGGAGGAGTCGACCACCGACGAGGACAGCGCCAGGGCGATGATCAGGCCGACCGCACCGACCTGACCGGTCTGCAGGAACGGCACCGCGAGCGGGATGAGCGCACCGAGGATGCCGGTGGTCGAGGCGAACGCGGACACGCCGCCGCCGATGAGGCAGATGACGAACGCGGCCAGCAGCGGGACCCCGATGCCGACGACGCTGTTGCCGAGGAACTCGATGGTCCCGATGTTCTCCATCAAGCTCACGTAGGTCACCACGCCGCAGACCAGCAGCACCGTCGGCCACGCGACCTCGGACACGGACTTCTTCGCGGTGTCGGGCCACAGCAGCACGATGATCGTCGCGATGCTCAGCGACAGCAGCCCCACGTCGAACTCCAGCGCCAGCGCACCGACCGCCAGCGCGACGAGACCGGTGAGCGTCGCGATCCGCTGGGCGTTCAACGTGGTCACCTCGCGGGTCGCCGTCGCCGTGCCCGATCCGCCCTCGGGCTCATCGGGCTCGGTGGTGACCCGCCGTCCCAGCAGGTGCTTTCCGCCGAACATGTAGAATACCGCGATGCTGAGCGCCGTGTTGAACAGCAGCGAGCTGAGCCACAGCAGCACCGGGTTGCCCGGTAGGCCGCTGCGTTCCACGACGCCGTTGGTGATGCTGCCGAAGATGCTGATCGGGGAGAAGCCGCCCGCGCTCGCGCCGTTGATAATGAGCAGACCCATCAGCAGCGGGTTGATCCGGTAGCGGGTGGCGAAGTTCAGGCCGATCGGCGCCATCATCGCCACCGCACCGGGGACGACGGCGCCGACCATCGTCAGCAGGCTGGTGACCAGGAACATCACCCACGGGATGAGGGCTATTCGCCCGCGCACGGCGCGAACGCCGCTGTGGATGAGCCAGTCGACCGTGCCGTTGGCCTTGGCCACGGCGAACAGCAGGGTCACGCCGACCAGGGTGGCGAAGAGATCACCCGGGAATCCGGCGAAGAGGTCGTCGCTGGACTGGCCGAAGGCGAACGTGCCGAGCAGGAAGGCGCCCAGGAACGCCACCGCTCCCATGTTCACCGAGCGCAGGGTCGCTAACGCGAAGATCAGAACCAGGCCGATGATCGAGACTACCTGTGTGGACATCGACACTCCTCGAGGCTGGCATTGGCTCGCAGGGGGTGGTTGATGCTTTGGTGCGTCTGCGGGATCTGGCAGTTGTGGTCGGGGTCGCGCTCCTGACTAGCACTTCGAACGCGCCGAGTGGACGGGTGATCGGCTCGGGATTTCCCGGGCCTCAACCCGCGTTCGCGCGGCCCTCCACCGCTTCGCGCACCAGCTCGACCGGGTGCCACGCGGTGCGCCCCGCGCCGTGGAAGATCTGCTGCCGGCAGGACACCCCGGTCGCGGCCACCACGACGTCGTCGGATTCGCCCGCCAGCGCGGGGAACAACCGGTCCCCGCCGACGGTCATCGACGTCGCGTAGTGCTCCGACTCGAAGCCGAAGGAGCCCGCCATCCCGCAGCAGCCCGCGTCGATCTCCACGACCTCGGCGCCCGGGATCCGGCGCAGCAGCGCGACCGTCGCGGCGGTGCCGACTTCGGCCTTCTGGTGGCAGTGACCGTGGAAGACGATGCGCCGCCCGGCCAACCAGGAGTCCGCGCGAAGTGCCAGCCGACCGGCGTCGATGGCCTCGACGAGGAGCTCCTCGACCTGCTTGACCCGGTCCGCCACCGCGCGCACCGACGTGGACTCCGGCAGCAGCGCGGTGTGCTCCTCGCGGAGCATCAGCACGCAGGACGGCTCGCAGCCGACGATCGGCGAGTCGTCCTGCGCCAGCGACGAGACCAGCGCGGCGGCCTTCTCCTTCGCGTCGTCGAGCAATCCCTTGGACATGCTCGAACGGCCGCAGCAACCGCCGCCGGCGAGGTTCACCTGCCAACCAGCCTGTTCCAGCAGCTCGATGCCCGCCCGGCCGATGCGCGGTTCGGTGTAGGTGGTGAAGGAATCCGCCAGCCAGGTGACCGGGGTGCCGTCGCTCGGCCGGGACCTGCGGTGGAACCAGCGGAGCAGGTTGTCGCGCTGGAACGCCGGCAGCGGGCGTTGCGCGGTGATGCCGAGCGCCCGGTCCAGGATCCGGCGAAGGAAGCCGATCCGGCCCGGCAGGTTCGACAGCGGGGCAGCGGCCGAACCGATCCGGTTGAGCGCGCGGATCGAGGAGAACACCCGCGACCGGAGCGGAGTGCCGTGGACGTCGTGGTGGTGCGCGAGGGCTTCAGCCTTCAGCGAAGCCATGTCCACGCTCATCGGGCACTCGCTCTTGCACGCCTTGCACATCAGGCAGAGGTCGAGGATCTCGTGCAGGCGCTCGTCGCCGAGCGCGGCGTGCGGGTCCGGTTCGGACAGCGCTTTCACCAGCGCGTTGGCCCGGCCGCGGGTGGAGTGCTCCTCGTTCTTCGTCGCGATGTAGGACGGGCACATCACGCCCGCGGTCGACTTCCGGCAGGCGCCGATGTTCATGCACCGGTCGGCCGCACCGCGCATACCTCCGACGACCTCGAACTCCAACGCCGTCCGCAGCGGTGGTGCGGGTGGGAGGGCATCGCGGTCGCGCAGGTTCTCGGTCATCGACGGCGCGTCCACGATCTTGCCCGGGTTCAGCACGCCACCGGGGTCGAACAGGCGCTTGACCTCGCGCATCGCCTCGTACAGCGCGTCGCCGAAGATCTCCCGGTTGAACTCGCTGCGGGCCAGGCCGTCGCCGTGCTCGCTGGAGTTCACCCCGCCGTACTCGGCGACCAGGTCCTTGACCGCCTCGGCGACGGTGCGCATCTTGGCGACCTCGTCGGGGTCGGTCAGGTCGACGAACGGCCGGATGTGCAGGCAGCCCACCGAGCAGTGCCCGTAGAAACCCGCCTCCATCCCGTGCTCGTCGAGGATCTCCTTGAACCGCGTCGTGTACTCGGCCAGGTGCACCGGGTCGACGGCGGTGTCCTCGACGAACGCCAGCGGGCGGCGGGTTCCTTCGCCCGCGGCCATCAGCAGGCCCAGGCTGGACTTGCGGACCTTCAGCAGCGCGGCCTGCTCGGCGGGGGTGACCGCGCGGAGCGTGTGGTAACCGTGCCCGCTGCGCTGCCACTGCCGGTCCAGCTGGTCGAGCTTGCCGATCAGCTGCTGCTCGTCGTCGCCGGCGAAGGACACGAACAGCAGCGCACCCGGGTCGCCGACGAGCACGGTGCCGAGGTCGGCGAACTCGATCTTCTGCCGGGACAGCTCCAGGATCGTCCGGTCCATCAGCTCGACCTGGTGCGGATCGCAGGCCAGCGCATCGGTGGTGGCCGCGATGGCGCTGGCGGCGTCGGTGAAGTGGCCGACGGCGTAGACGGTTCGCGCGGGTTTGGGCACCAGGTCCACCAGCGCTCGGGTGGCGATGACCAGCGTTCCTTCCGCGCCGACCACGAACTTCGCCAGGTCGAAGGGCTTCTCCGCGCCGAACCCCACCACCCGGTCGAGCCGGTAGCCGCAGGCGCGCCGCCAGAACGCGGGCATCTTCGCCCGGATGACCTCCGCGTTGGCGTCGACCAGCGCCGGAAGTCCTTGGTAGATCCGGCCTTCGAGGGTGTCCGCCGATGCCCGGCGCCTCCGCTCGGCTTCGTCGACGGGCTCGAACCGGGCTCGCGAGCCGTCGGAGAGCACCACGTCCAGCGCCCGCACGTGGTCGATCGTCATGCCGTAGGTCAGCGATCCGCTGCCCGCGGAGTTGTTCCCGACCATCCCGCCGATGGTGGCCCGGTTGCTGGTGGAGGTGTCCGGGCCGAACATCAGCCCGTGCTCGGCGGCGGCCCGGTTGAGCTGGTCCTGCACCACGCCGACCTCGACCAGCGCGGTGCGCGCGACCGGGTCGACGTGCAGGATCCGGTTCATGTGCCGGGACATGTCGAGCACCAGGCCGGGGCCCACGGTTTGGCCGACCAGGCTGGTTCCCGCGCCGCGGGGCACGATCGGCACGCCGAGCCCGGCGGCGATCTCCACCGCTGCGGCGACGTCGTCGGCGTGGTGCGGGAAGGCGACGCCCAGCGGCGTGATCGAGTACATGCTGGCGTCGCGGGAGAACAGGTGGCGGGTGTAGTCGTCGAAGGCGACCTCGCCGTCCAGGGCGTCGCGGAGCGCGCGCTCCAAACGTGAACCGAGAGTCTGCTGCGCGGTGGGGGAGCCGGTCATAGCAGGTCCTTTCGTTCGCGACGGTCAGGCGCGCAGTGCCTCCAGCGCGGTCTGGATCCCGGCCGGGTCGATCGGCACCCCGGCCAGCTGGAGTCCCATGTGGACACCGGAAAGGGTGCCGGCCAGCGCCAGGTCGTTGAAGTCACCGAGGTGGCCGATGCGGAACACGCGGCCGTTGAGCTTGCCCAGCCCGGCTCCCAAAGACATGTCGAAGCGATCCAGGATGATCTGGCGCACCTTGTTCGCGTCGTGCTCCTCTGCCAGCAGCACGGCGGTCAGCGAGCTGGAGTGCTCGCGTTCGTCCGCGCACAGCACCTCCAGACCCCAGCCCCGGACGGCGGCCCGGGTCGCCGCGGCGTGCCGGTCGTGCCGGGCGAAGACCTCGGGAAGTCCCTCGGATTCGAGGAGGGACAACGCTTCTCGCAGACCGTAGAGCAGGTTGGTGGGCGGGGTGTACGGGAAGCTACCGCGCTCGTTGGCGTCGAGGACGGGCGTCCAGTTCCAGTACGACTTCGGCAGCCGCGCCTTTTCCGCGGCAGCGAGGGCTTTCCGGCTGATCGCGTTGAACCCCAGACCGGGCGGCAGCATCAGGCCCTTCTGCGAGCAGCCGACCGCGACGTCCACGCCCCACTCGTCGTGCCGGTAGTCGATGGAACCCAGCGAGGAGATCGTGTCGACCAGCAGCAGCGCCGGGTGGCCGGCTTCGTCGATGGCCGAGCGGATTTCCGGCACGCGGCTGGTGACCCCGGTCGAGGTCTCGTTGTGCACGACCATCACCGCGGCGATGCTGTGCTGCTGGTCGGCGGCCAGGTGCTCGGCGACCACCGCAGGGTCGACGCCGTGCCGCCAGTCGCCGGGGACGAAGTCGACGACCAGTCCGAGACCTTCGGCCATGTCGCGCCACAAGGTGGCGAAGTGGCCGGTTTCGAACGCGAGCACGCGATCACCGGGGGACAGGGTGTTGACCAGCGCGGCTTCCCAGGCGCCGGTGCCCGAGGACGGGTAGATGACGACGGGACCGGTCGTGCCGAACACCGGCTTGATCCGGCGGAGCACGTCCAGCGCCAGCTCGGCGAAATCCGGTCCGCGGTGGTCGATCGTGGGTTGCGCGAGGGCGCGCAGGATCCGGTCGGGGACGTTGGTCGGTCCGGGGATCTGCAGGAAGTGCCGTCCGCTGCGGGCAGTCATCGCACACCGAGCCCTTCTGTGCCGTGAGGTGGTACGCTGTGCCGTTTTGAAGCGCCGAGAGGGTAGGCATCGCGACGGGGGGAGTCAAGGCCGTGCGCAACGTCCTGAACACGCTGCGGGTGCTGGAAGAGGTCGCGGCGCGGCAGCCGATCGGAGTCGGCGAGCTGTCCCGCGTGCTGGGAATGCCGAAGAGCACCGTCCAGCGCGCGCTGCTCACCCTCGACGAGGCCGGGTGGATCCGTCCGGCGGAGGGCGAGGTGAAGAGGTGGGCGCTGACCACCAAGGCGCTCGCGATCGGCGGCCGGGCCAGCGGCGACCTCGGCCTGCGCGACGCGGCCCGGCCGATCATGGAGGACCTGCGCCGGCGCACCGAGGAGACGATCCACCTCACCGTGCCGGAGGAGGACAAGGTCGTCCTGATCGAGCGCCTGGAAACGTCCAAGCCGCTGCGCATCAGCATGTCGCTGGGGCACGCGCTACCGCTGCACGCCTCGGCCAACGGCAAGGCGGTCCTCGCGCACAGCGGTGCTGACGTGCTCCAGCGCGTGATCGCCGACGAGCTCCCGCGCTACACCGAGAACACGATCACCGATCCGGACCAGATGCGCGCCGAGCTGGAGCGGATCCGGAAGCGCGGATTCGCGGTCAACCGCGGCGAGTGGCGCATCGACGTCGGCTCGGTCGCGGCAGCCGTCGTGGGGCCGGAGAAGCCGATCGCCAGCCTCAGCGTCAACATCCCGGTGAGCCGCCTGACCCCGGAGTCCGAGGCGCTCTTCGGTCAAGCGGTGAGCGAAGCGGCAAGAACCCTCGCCGCCCGCCTCGGTTACGCCTAGGACGTCGAAGTGCGGGGCGGGAAGACCTCGTGAGAGGTCCTCCCGCCCCGCACCCGTTGCGGATGGTGGGTCAGAGACCGCGGCTTCCCGAGGACGAGATGATCTTCCCGGGCTTCCCCGGCTCGCTGCCGGGGGATCCGCCGGGCGATCCGCCGGGCTTACCCGGCTTGCCCTCGGAGGACCCCGACGAGCCGCCGGAGCTCATGGTCTGGCTGATCCAGTCGGTGTGCGCCACGACGTCGGTGTAGATGCCGGGCTTGTCCGCGCAGTTCTCGGCCTGTCCGCGGCTGGTCGCGCCGACCAGCGCGTAACCGCTGCCCTCGTTGATCACAGCCGGGCCGCCGGAGTCGCCGTAGCAGGCGCTCACCTTGCCGTCCTGGTTGTCGATGCACAGCTCGCGCGAGGCGTCGAAGGGGTTGTCCGCGCTGGTGCACTTCGACGGTGAGGTCGTCTTGGTTTCCAGCTCCTTCAGGTTCACCGGCGGTTCGCCGCACTTGGGCGTGCCGCACGTCTGACCCCAGCCGAGCAGGTGCAGCGCGGTGCCGGGCTGCGGCTGCGAGGAAGCGATCTGGATCGGATCGGACTCGGCCGACTTGGACAGGTGGACCAGGGCGATGTCGTAGCCGGCCTGGTCCTCCTTGTACTGCGGGTGGGCCACGAACTTGTCCGGCTTGACGACCTCACCGCCGCTGGTGCGGTCGCTCGTCCCGATCCGGTAGTGGATGTCGCTGGGCTTCTGGTCCTTCACGCAGTGCGCGGCGGTGACGAGCCACTGCGGGGCGATCAGGGAAGCGCCGCAGTGGTGCTGACCGTCGCTCGACTGCATGGAGGCGATGAAGCTGTAGGTCTGCGTCGCCTTGGTCCCGCCGATGATGAGCGGTGTGGCCGTGGCGCTGGCGATCGGGGTGGCGAGCACGAGCCCGGCCAGGGCCGTCGCCGCTAAAGCGAGAATTCCTCGCTTCAGAGAACCTCGGGGCATGTTCTGTCCTTCCGCTCCAGCTCTGCGTCGGGGGAGAGCGCCATGAGCTGGGAGTACGTGGGGGGTCTGCCGAGATGCTTCCGGTGGACAAGACCATTAGCATTAACCCGAATGGGTGAACCACGCGACGTGTTGGATCAGCTATCGAGAGTGCGCATCGAACCTTGCCGAATCGGCGAAACCCGTTGCGGCGCAAGGGATCTTCCAGTTGTCCGGTTTATACGTTCTGCGCGGTTCAGAGAGCGCTGGTGGGAAATTTTCCACCACGAAGTCGCCGGTTCTGGGCGTGCGTTCCTGCTCGTCCGCGTGGTGTTCGCCGAGTTCGCGCTGGCACTGCTGCCGATCTCGGCTTCTCGGTCCACATAGGACTTTCGTGTAGTAGATCGGGACACGGCCCGACGGGCGTTCGCGCGTTCGAAATCCTTGGTGTGCAACAAGAACTCGCTCCGGCAATCCTGAAAACCCCTGAGTCGTACTAGCTTCGTCCGTCGACTGCCGCTGAGGTGCCGGTGTCGAGTGACGCAATTTCAATGGAAATCAGACCTCCGATTTCCATTGAAATTGCGGAAGTTGTCCACAGCGAGGGGCACCTGTCCACAGGTGTCGGCATGTCGTGGCCCGACACGCCGGTCGCGTGTCGGGGTACGGCGGCGGTTCGGGTCAGCGTGGTGCGGTTCCGGTGGCGAAGTCGTGCAGGAGGGACCCGGTGGTGTCCGGGGCTTCGAACATCGGGGTGTGGCCGACGCCGTCGAGGATCTCGATCCGTGCCTTCGGAACCCGGCGGTAGTCCTGCGCGGACGACGGCTGCCAGCGCCGGTCCTGCGCGCCGAAGATCACCAAGGTCGGCAGGTCGACGTCGGCGAGGCGGTCGGGGATCGTCCGCTGCGCCAGGTACGCATCGACCGCCTCGTCGGTCCCATTGAGGCTGCGGTAGGTCAGGCCCCGGACGTCGGTGATGAGCTGGTCTGGGACTTGCACCTCGCGGGTGAACGCGGTGCTCATCGCACCGCGGATCGCGCCGTCGGTGCGCAACCGCCAGATCAGCTCGCCGATCAGCGGCGTGGTCATCAGATCGCCGACGAAGCTCTCGCCGAGGAAGACGTCCGCTCGCGGGCCGGTGTCGATCACCGCGACCGCTCCGACCAGGTCGCGGCGCTGCTCGGCCAGCGAGGTGGCGACGGCACCGCCGGTGGAGTGCCCGACGACGGTCGCCCGGCGCGCTCCGAGCCGATCGAGCACCGCGCCCACCCGTCCGGCCTGCTCCTCGATGCCGTAGCCATCGGTCGGCTTGGCCGATCCGCCGTGCCCGAGCAGGTCGATCCGCACCACGTGCAGGCCTTGCAAGGCCGGGAGCACCGGATCCCACCAAGCCGTCGAACCGGCTAGGCCGTGCAGGAGCACCACGGCGGGCGCGTCGGCAGGTCCGGACTGCGCGACGTGAATGTCCCCGCCAGGAATGCGAACAACTTGCTCGCCGGATGCTTCGGCGGTCTCCGTGCGCACGGCCACCGTGTTCCACGCCAGCAGGGTCGCAAGTCCTCCGGCGACCAGCAGCGTGATCCGCCGCCGTCGACTCCGCGACCGTGAACGGTCCGGTGTCGCCCCGGCGCGTGGTTCCTGCGAGGTGGTCGTTCCGCTCATGGATCCTCCGTTCGTCCCGGTGGGCCACCAGCTTTCCGGTGTCCGGAACATCGCGTCTTGGAGAAATGTCAGCGTCCGGTTCCCACCGCCACGTACAGTCGCCGTGTGCGATCAGCTCGCCGGACGGCCGAATCCACTGCTGGCTGGGAGATCGAGCGACCGCCGGGAGCTCCCTTGCTGCCCGGAATCGACATGGCGGGGTTCGACATCCGCGGTCCGGTCGAACTGCGCGCCATTCCCCACCCGGCCATCACCGTGGCCGTCGAGTTCGGCGACCACCCGATCGACATCCGCGGCGCGACCGGCGTGATGCGGTCGGAGGGCCTGGCCGCAGGTCTCGGCTTCCACGCCTTCCAGGCGCGCGCTGAAGACCTCACGTGCATCCAGATCCGCCTGTCGCCGCTGGTCGCGCACCCCTTGCTCGGGATCCCGCTCGCGGAGCTGCGCGAGCACGTCGTCGCGCTCGACGACCTCTGGGGCCGCGGTACGGCGCGCCTGCGGGAGCGGTTGCACCAGGCGCGGACCTGGCGGGAGCGGTTCGCCGTGATCGGAGCGGAGCTGTCCGGACGTCTCGACGAAGGCCGGGAGGCCGAGCCGGAGGTGGCCTGGGTGTGGCGCCAGATCGTCGCCAGCCGCGGGCGAACTGCGGTGCGCGACCTCGCGGCGGGGACCGGGTGGAGCCGGCAGCGCCTGTGGTCGCGCTTCGGCTCGCAGATCGGCTTGACCCCGAAACGCGCCGCCATGCTGGTCCGCTTCGACCACGCCGTGCACCACCTGGTCCGCGGGTGCGCGCCTGCGCAGGTGGCGGCGGCCGCTGGTTACGCCGACCAATCGCACCTCGCCCACGAGGTCCGCGCGTTCACCGGGGCGACGCCCGCGGTCGCGGCGAACGAGCCGTGGCTGGCCGTCGACGACACCGCTTGGCCGACATCCGCCGGGATCTGACCGGAACGTCCATAGTGGACCCCGACGAGGCGGGGTGCTCGGCGCTGGCGGGCGGGTGCCCGGCAGCGACGTTTGTGCAGGTCACGGGCTCGATGCTCGGCCGGTTCAGACGGCGTCGGCGAGACCGGTGTGCCACAGTGGCGCTGTGCGTGAGCCCCCACGGCGCCTTCTCTCCAGACCATCGCGGTGGCTGGTAGCGCTGTGGCTTGCGGTCCTCGCGGCGACGGCGACCGTCGTGGTCGTCACCTACGCGCAGCCGGTCGCCAGGTTCGCCGACGACCTCGCCGCCCTGGCCAACGCGGTCGTGGCCGTCATCGCCTACGCCTGGACCGGCTGGCTGCACACCGGTCCGGAACGGCGCTGGCGGCTGATGATGGCCGCGGGCCTGGGCGGCTGGGCCGTGGCGCACGCGATGTGGACGTGGCATCGCGCGGTGAACGGCGAGGCGGTGGCCGTGCCCGGCCTCGCCAGCGTGCTCTACCTGCTGCTCCCGGCCGGTGTGTTCGCCGCGCTGTTCGTGATCGCCCGGGCCGACCAAGCCACGCTGCGGATCTACGACACGGCCGATCCGCCGAGAGTCCTGCTGCTCGACGGCCTGATCGTGGTCACCTCGCTCGTCGCCCTCGCCTGCGAGGTCCTCGCGGTGAACTCGAGCACCGGCGACTCCCCGGCACTGGCGCTGCTGAGCGTCTCCTACACGGTCGGCGACCTCGTGCTGATCGTGCTCGCGCTGCTGATGACCCTCGTCCTGCGCAGCACCTGGCGCCCCAGGCTGCTCTGGCTGGTGGCCGGCCTGTGCGCGATCGGAGCCAGCGACGTCACCTACGCGCACAGCACGGTCACCGACGCGGCAACACCCGCAGCGGCCGAACTCGGCTACATGATCGGCATGGCCCTGCTGCTTCCCGCAGCGCTCGCGCCGCCCCGGCCGGCAACCGCCCGGCGCCGCAGCATGTCGCTGGCGATGCTCGCGGTGCCCTACGTGCCGCTGGCCGCCGTCCTGGCCATGGTCGTCATCAACGTCGCAGGTGGGAGCCCGTACCCCGACGTCGTCTACGTGCTCAGCGTGATCATCGCGCTGGTCGTGGTCCGCCACGTCATCACCCTGCTGCAGCTCTACCGGTCCCACCAGCGGCTGGCCCGGGCGATCCTGCGCGATCCGCTCACCGGCGTCGCCAACCGGGTGCTGCTGGCCGACGTGCTCGACGAAGCGGTGTCCAGCCCCGAGTTCGAGGAGCGCGGGCTGATCTACGTGGACCTCGACGACTTCAAGGCGGTCAACGACCGGCTCGGGCACCGGGCGGGCGACGAGCTCCTGCGCACCACCGCCCAGCGGCTGCGCAGCTGCGTGCGCGAGGGCGACACGGTCGCGCGCATCGGCGGCGACGAGTTCGTCATCGTCCTCGTGCCGCCGCCGAAGGATCCCGAAGTGCTGATGCAGCGGCTGGCCGACGCCGTGGCGGAGCCGGTCAGCTTGGTGGGGGAGGACCTGCCGGTGTGGATCACCGCCAGCATCGGCTACCACTGCATCGCCCCAGGTCAGCACCCGAGCGATGCGCTGGCGCACGCCGACCGCGCGATGTACCGGGACAAGCGCAGCAGGACGGACTGAGCGGGCAGTGCCTCGCAGGTCACTTCGCGCGGAGGGCCCAGCGCGGTTCCCGCGCCTCCTCGATAGCGTGGGCCGGATCGCGATGCTGCTCGACTTGTGAGGATGCGCTGGTGACAGACCACGACAGCTCCATGGTCCGCTTGCGCGGAGTGCGGGTGCACAACCTGCGCGACGTCGACGTCGACTTCCCGCGCGACGCGCTGGTCGCCGTCACCGGCGTCTCCGGATCGGGCAAGTCGTCGCTGGCGTTCGGAACCGTCTACGCCGAGGCCCAGGCCCGCTACCTCGAATCGGTCGCGCCCTACGCCCGGCGGCTCATCGACCAGGCCGGCGCGCCGGACGCCCGCGAGATCACCGGCCTGCCGCCCGCCGTCGCGTTCCAGCAGGCCCGCGGCGCGGTCCAGGCCCGGTCCACGGTCGGCACCGTGACCTCGCTGTCGAACTCCTTGCGGATGCTGTTCTCCCGCGTCGGCACCTATCCCGACGGTGCGCAGCGGCTGGACTCCGACGCCTTCTCCCCGAACACACCGGCCGGCGCGTGCCCGCACTGCCACGGCCTCGGGCGGATCCACGAGGTCAGCGAGTCTTCGCTGGTGCCCGACCCCGGCCTGTCCATCAACCAGAAGGCGATCGCCGCGTGGCCGGGCGCCTGGCAGGGCAAGAACTACCGCGACATCCTGGCCACCCTCGGCTACGACGTCGACCGGCCGTGGCGCGAGCTGCCGCAGGCCGAACGGGAGTGGATCCTGTTCACCGACGAGCAGCCCGTGGTCACCGTCCACCCCGAGCGCGAGGCGGGCCGCATCCAGCGCCCCTACCAGGGCACTTATCAGAGCGCTCGCCGATACGTCCTGCACACCCTGGCCACGACCCAGAGCGCGACGCTGCGCAAGCGCGCGCTGCAGTACGCAGAGGTGCTCCCGTGCCCGGCCTGCAACGGGTCGGGGCTGCGGCCTGAGGCGCTCGCGGTGAAGTTCGCCGGTGCGAACGTCGCGGAGCTCGCCGCGCTCCCGCTCACCGTGCTCGCCGCCAAGCTGCGCCCCGAGCAGGACGACGAGGTCGCGCGGGTCATCGTCACCGACCTCCTGGCCCGCATCGAAGCGCTGGTCGAACTGGGCTTGGGCTACCTCGCGATGGACCGGACGACCCCGACGCTCTCGGCCGGTGAGCTGCAACGACTGCGCCTGGCGGCCACGCTGCGCTCCACGCTCTTCGGCGTCGTCTACGTGCTCGACGAGCCCTCGGCCGGACTGCACCCCGACGACACCCAGGCGCTGCTGCGCGTGCTGGACCGGATCCGGGAAGCCGGGAACTCGCTGGTCGTCGTCGAGCACGAGCCAGAGGTCATCCGGCACGCCGACTGGCTGATCGACGTCGGTCCCGGCGCGGGGGAGCACGGCGGGCACGTGCTGCACAGCGGCCCGTTGGCGGGACTGGCGGACGCCGCGGACTCGGTCACCCGCACCTACCTGCTCGACCCGCCCGCTCCGGCCAGCCGCGACCGGGAGCCGACCGGGCACGTGCGGATGCGCGGCGTCAGCCTGCACAACCTGGTCGAGACCGACGTCGACGTCCCGCTCGGCGTTTTCACCGCCGTCACCGGGGTTTCCGGTTCGGGCAAGACGACCCTGGTCACCGGTGTGCTGGCCGCAGCCGTCCGCGACCACCTCGGCGCGTCCGCCCCGGACGACGAGGACGAGCCGCAGGACTCGGCGTCGCGGTACGTTCGCGACATCGCCGGTCTGGAGGCGATCAAGCGGCTGGTCGAGGTCGACCAGCGCCCCATCGGGCGCACCCCGCGGTCGAACCTGGCGACCTACACCGGCCTGTTCGACGGGGTGCGCAAGCTGTTCGCCGCCACCGGCGAAGCCCGCGAGCGCAAGTACACGGCCGGCCGGTTCTCGTTCAACGTCGACGGTGGGCGCTGCGAGACCTGCCAGGGCGAGGGAGCGGTGGCCGTCGAATTGCTGTTCCTGCCCAGCAGCTACTCGCCCTGCCCGGCCTGCCACGGCGCCCGGTACAACCCGGAAACCCTCGAGATCTGCTACCGCGACAAGTCGATCGCCGACGTGCTCGCCATGACCGTCGACGAAGCCCGCGACTTCTTCGCCGACGTGCCACCGGTGGCGCGCAGCCTGGACACCCTCCGCGACGTCGGGCTGTCGTACCTGACCCTCGGCCAACCGGCCACCGAGCTCTCCGGTGGCGAGGCGCAGCGGATCAAGCTGGCGGCGGAACTGCAGCGGACCCGCCGCGGCAGAACCCTGTTCGTCCTCGACGAACCCACCACCGGCCTGCACCCGGCCGACGTGGACGTGCTGATGCGCCTGCTGCACGCGCTGGTCGACGCGGGCAACACGGTGGTGGTGATCGAGCACGACATGTCCGTCGTGGCGGGCGCGGACCACGTCATCGACCTCGGACCCGGTGGCGGGGACGAAGGCGGTTCGGTGGTGGCCGCAGGTGCTCCGGCGGACGTGGCGCGCGCCGATTCCAGCCGCACCGCGCCGTACCTCCGCGAGCTGCTCGAAAACCCGAGCTGAGACAGCGAAAATCTCCGGGAAGCCGGACTTCTCCCAGCTGGGGAACGCATTTCCGGCTACCCGGAGGTGCGATCAGTGCTTGCGGAAGACGAGGAACAGGACCACCAGGGCGATCAGCGCGGCGACCACCGCGAGCGCGATCTTCACCTTGCTCCACGGGCGTTCGCCCTGGATCTCGCCGGTGCGGCCGTTGATCAGGATCTGCCAGCTCTTGCCCGCGTACATGTAGGTCGCGACCCAGATCGGCAGCAGCATCAGCTTGAACGTGACGTTGGTGAAGTTGGTGTTCACGTGGTCGACGCGCTGCGCGTCGCCGCCGATGTCGCGCCGGCAGTCCTCGTTGATCACCTTCGACATCCGCGACTTGGCCTCGCCGAGCCCGTTCTCGGGTTCCACGTCGTAGCGCAGCGCGTAGTAACCGGCCAGGTACTGCTGCTGGAAGGGCTGGGCCTCGGGCAGCGGCCACGGCGCGAGGTCGTCCACCTTGTCGACCGGCAGCGCCATGCTGGCAGGTACTAAGACGTCGTCGAACGCGCGGGACACTTGTCCGCTCACGCTGTACCAGCGGGTCCGGCGCTCCGTCCGGGTGTTGCCGTTGCTGTCCCGCGTGGTGACGTAGTAGTGCACGCCCCGCTGGCCGCGGTAGTGGGAGAAGGTGGCCGAGTCGTAGGTCCAGTGCGGCACGTAGGTGCCCTTGGTCGACTCGGCGTTGACCACCTTCTTGAACGAGTTCGGCGCGAACCACCGCGACGACACCCACTTGCCCAAGGACGTCCGGATGCCGTTGTGGTCCACCGCGAACGGCAGCACGCCCTCGGGGATGATCTGGCCGGTGGCGTTGGGGTCCAGCACCAGCGGCGAACCGCAGAACTGGCACAAGCCCGCGGTCGCGGTGGTCTGCGTCTGCGCGGAGCAGCGCTGGCAGACCAGCGTGTACGGGGCGAGCTGGCCGACCGGTTTGCGGGGCAGCGAGCCCAGCTCCTCGATCGCGATCTCCCGGATCTGCTGGCCGCTGGCCTGGATCTCCTGCCGGAACCCGCAGTAGGGGCACTGCAGCACGTTCGTGCCGGGCGAGAACTCGAGGCGGGCGCCGCAGCCACCGCAGGGATAGGTGGCCGACGCGGCAGGGCTTCCGCCGTGCGGGTTGGACATCGGGTCCCCTCCGGGGTCAGGCTTGCGGCGGCAGCGGCGGCGGCACCTGGCCGAACAGGGAGTTGAGCTCCGGAACCTGGCGCGCGGCCGTCCACGACGGCATGCCCTGCTTCCACACCAGGGTGTCCGCGGTCAGCGTGCCGCTGGAGATCTGCTGGCCCAGCGCCGAGAAGTCGAACGGACCGAGCTGCTGGCCGTTCGCGCCGAGGTACCACTGGTCCTGCGGCGGCAGCGGCGGAGGACCGGCCGGTGCGCTCTGCTGCGGCTGCGCGGGCTGGTGAGCGGCGGCCGCGGCCTGCTGGCCGAGCGCCATGCCCATCCCCATGCCCATGCCGGCACCGGCGCCGCCGTCGTTCTGCGCGGCCTTCTCCATCGCGTTGGCGGCCTGGAACTGCGAGTACTGGTTGAGATCGCCCGCGATGCCCATCTGGGTCCGCTTGTCGATCATCGCCTCGACCTCGGGCGGCACCGAGACGTTCTCGATGATGAACCGCGAGATCTCGATGCCCAGCGGGCGCAGCTCCAGGTTCAGCGCGTTGGCGATCCGCTCGCCGATCTGCCCCTGCTGGGTGACCAGGTCGAGCATCGGCACGCCGGAAGCGGCCAGCGCGGGCCCGAGCTTGCCGATGATCATCTGCCGGAGGTGCTCGGAGACCTCCTCGGTGCGGAACGCCGGGTCGGTTCCGGCGAGTTCGCGCAGCAGCGCCACCGGCTCGATCACCCGCAGCGCGTACCCGCCGAAGGCCCGCAGCCGGACCATGCCGAACTCCGGGTCGCGCACGATGACCGGGTTCTGGGTGCCCCACTTGAGGTCGGTGAACTGCCGGGTGTTGACGAAGTACACCTCGGCCTTGAACGGCGAGTTGAAGCCGTACTTCCAGCCCTTGATGGTGGACAGGACCGGCATGTTCTGCGTGTCGAGCGTGTACATGCCGGGCGGGAAGGCGTCGGCGACCTGCCCCTCGTTGACGAAGACGGCCGCCTGCGACTCGCGCACGGTCAGCTTGGCGCCCATCTTGATCTCGTTCTCGTGGCGGGGAAACCGCCAGACGATGGTGTCGCGACTGTCATCGGTCCAATCGATGATGTCGATGAACTCGCCGCGGATCTTGTCGAACAAACCCACCGTGGAACCCCCGCCGACTACTAGGACTGCGACGGAGACGTTAGCAAACCGATCACCCGACCAACCGCGACTTCGACCGGACCACCCAGCTCAACCTCCTATGCCCCTGGTCACAGCACTTTTCGCGATGCTAGGCGAGCAGCAGGCCGGACGACCGCCCCGACGTGCGTCATCCACTTCCCGGGGCGACGCGGAATTCCAGTGCTGTGCGACCTTCGGCCACCGGGCTCCAGCTGCGGAGTTCGAGCCCGGAATCGGTTGCCAGGTCGGTCAGCTCGTCCGCAGTTCTCTCCCGACCGCCGAAGCACATCAACATGAACAGGTCTATCGCGGTGTCGGAGCCCTTTCCGCGGATCGGTTCGATGACGACCACCGTTCCGCCGGGGGCGGCGGCCCGGCGGCATCCGATCAAGATCTTGCGGGCGTGCTCGTCGTCCCAGTCGTGCAGGACGTCGGACAGCAGGTAGATGTCGGCGCCTTCGGGAAGCGGGTCGAAGAAGCTGCCGGGGACAGCGCTCGCCCGATCGGCGAGTCCGGCCGCCGCGAATCGGTCGGTTGCTGCGGCGGCGGTCGGAGCCAGGTCCAGGACCTGGCCGCGAACCTCGGGATGGGCGTGCAGGACCGCTGAGAGCACGGTTCCGTCACCGCCGCCGACGTCGAGGACCCGGGCGAATCGGCTCCAGTCGAAGCGCTCGGCGATCTGCCCCGCCTGCACCTGGAACCGCCAGTTCATCTGGGCGTCGAAGGAACGCCGCAGCTCCGGCTCGGCGTCGAGGTCCGCCCAGAAGTCGCGTCCGTACCGGTGCGGATAGGCGGGCGACCCGGTGGTGATCGTCCCGAGCAGTTCGACGAAAGCGAGGTCTGCTCGCCCGCCAGCGCTGTTGATGTCGAGCAGGGGCTTGATCCCTTCCGGGGAGTCCTCGCTCATCTGGGCGCCGAGTTCTGTCGGCCGGTAGCGACCGGACGCGTCGTCGAGGGCGAAGACTCCGACCGCGACGAGGTGATCGAGCAGGCATCGGAGAGCCGGCGTGGACGTCGCGGTCTCGGCGGCGAGTTGTTCCGCTGTCGCTCCTGCACTGCCCGCGTGCTCCACCAGGCTGAGGGTCGCGGCCACGCGGATGGCCATGGGAGTGGCCAAATCGGCCATGGCCCGGAGGGACGGTGTCGTCGGCAGATCCACGGTTCAAGGCTATCTGCGCAGGGGAGACGTCTGGTGGTGGTCGGAGTGCGCCGGTCGTGGGCAACCTGATCGGTTCTGCGGGCGTCTTGTGGGGGTACGGATCGTCTGCTGAGGGGTTTTGATGGCGAGGAGCGGAGTTGTGCTGGCCGCGGCGGTGGTTTCCGTCGTGGGTGTTGCTGGGACGGCGGTGGCCGACGGTGCTTGGCACCGGGAGGAGTTCCCGGGGCGGCCCGACATGGCGTCCTACGTGAGCACCGTGTCCAGTGGGGGAGGCTCGACCTGGGCTTTCGGCAGCTACAACGAGCCGGGGTCGCCGATGTCGATCAACGCGCAGGGTTTCCGGCGGGAGGAGAGCGGGCGTTGGGCGGAGGTGGGGATTCCGAACATCGGCCAGGTCGTGTCCTCCGCCGCGACCGGTCCGGACGACGCTTGGGTGGTCAGCCAGTTCACCAAGGTCAGCGCAGGCCGAGCGGTGCACTGGGACGGCAGGGCGTGGACCGAGGTTCCGGTGGAGGTGCCGGACGCACCCCGCGTCTCGCCCCGCGACGTCGCAGACGTCGGGCCCGACGTCTGGATGATCGGGAGCGCCTACCGGGACGGTGAGAACCCGTTGTCCCGGAGCTTCGCCGCGCGTTGGGTCGACGGTGCTTGGCAGACCGCTGCGCTGCCGCCCGAGACCGACGAGCAGGGCTTCGACAGCATCGGCGGTGCGGCGCCGGACGACCTGTGGATGGTCGGGAAGACCGTCGGGCGGCCCGAACAGCTCGTTTCGATGCACTGGGACGGCGTGCAGTGGAGCCACGTTCCGGTTCCACCGCTGGACACATCGGACTCCGACTACCTCACCGTGCACGACGTCGCGGCCTACCGGCCGAACGACGTCTGGCTCTCGGCCACCCAGACGCCCTACGACACTCCCGATGCCAGCCAGCCGGTCTTGATGCACTGGGACGGGGCGCAGTGGAGCCGGCAGGACCCGCCGGTTCCGGTCAGCAAGCTCGGCAAGCTCGTGCTGGCCGGTGGCGCCCTGTGGAACCTCTCGCCCGACGCGCTGCTGCGCTACGACGGGACATCGTGGCAGCAGGTCGAAGGACCGCAGGACGGTTCCCTCATCAACGGGGCCGAACTCCCGGACGGGCGCCTGGTCGGCACCGGCAGCAACGGTGATTCGTACCGGCCCCAGCCGTTCGCCGTGGTGCAGAGCCGCTGACCGGTCGACGCCGAGGGCCGCGGGAAACCCGGTCCTCGGCGTCGAATCTCGACGACGATCGACTCGACGGCACCGCTCATGCCGGCATGTACTCGCCGCCGTTGACGTCCAGCGTCGCCCCCGTGATCTCGGAAGCATGGCGGGACAGCAGGAACAGCACCGCGCCCGCGCAGTCCGCATCGGTCGGGATCCGGCCGAGCGGGTTGCGCGCCGCGATCTCGTCGTAGACGTCCTGCTCCGAAATGCCCCGCTGGTCCGCGGCCATCTTCAGGTGGAACCGAACGCCGGGCCCGTCCAGCCAGCCCATGGCCGCCTGGTTGACCCGGATGCCGTGCTCGCCGAGCTCCAAGGCGAGCGACCGGGTCGCCGCCGTCATCGCCGCTTTGGCGACCGCGTAACCGCCGTCGCCGCGCATCGGCTTGCGGGTGGCCATCGTGCCGATGTTGACCACCGATCCGCGGCCCGCCGCCTTCATCTGCGGCACCACGGCGCGGGTCACGTTCAGAGCGCCGAACAGGACGACGTCCATGGTGCGGCGGACGGCGTCCTCCGGGGTGTCGAGCAGGTCGGCGAAGCCGGGGTGGCCGTAAGCCGAGTTGACCAGCCCGGTGATCGTGCCGAACCGGCCGACGGCGGCCTCCACCAGCCCGGCCACCTCGTCAGGTTCGCGGATGTCGCAGGAGACGCCGAGCGCTTCGCCGCCGAGGTCGGTGATCTTCTGGACCTCCAGGTCGACCACTTCCGTCGACCGCGCCGCCAGCACGACTTTCGCGCCTTCGGCCGCGGCGGCCGCCGCCAGCTGGGCGCCCAGTCCCGGGCCGACTCCGGAGACGACCACCACTTCACCATCGAGCATCATGCGGTTCCGCCTCTCAGTTCCGCCTCTCCGCGATTCACAGTGGTGGTTGCGTTGGGGAGCGATCTTGCGGTTTTGCGGTTGTTTGTGGCTGGTTTGCGTCACGGTCCCCTGAGGTTGCGGTTGAGTGGGGGTGCCTACCAGTAGAACGTGTTCTAGGTTCACGCTACAGGAAGGAGAGCGATGGTCAAGATTCAGCGAGGGGCCGGTTGCATGATCGGGTTCGCCGCTGAATGCACCGTCGTGGCCCAGGAGCGCTGAGGTGCGTCCTGGGCCGTGGGCGTTGGGTCAGCGGTTGTAGACGGCGACGTAGTCGACCAGCATCGGGTGGCCCGGTTCGGTGGAGGCGGTCGGGGTGGCGAAACCCGCGTCGCCGTCCGGGAAGGCGCCGCCCATCGCCACGTTGAGCAGCAGGAAGTAGCCGTCGTGGGAGGTCATGTTCTGCCAGGCGGTCGGGGCGATCTGGTCCTCGCGCACCGAGTGGAACTGCTGGCCGTCGACGTACCAGCGCAGCTCCTCGACGTCGCCGGTGCGGTCCCACTCGAAGCGGTAGGTGTGGAATCCGGCTTGGCAGGTCTCGCCGGGGCAGGGGCTGCTGCCGCCGAGGCCCGTGGTCTCGTTGCACGAGCCGCCGGGGCTGACGTCGCAGTGCAGGACGCCGTGCGTCTCGTTCTTGCCGTTGACGTTCTCCATCACGTCGAACTCGCCGATTCCGGGCCAGTTCCAGTAGTTGTCGCGGTAGGGCGAGCCCAGCGCCCAGAACGCCGGCCAGTAGCCGAGTGCGGCATCGCCGGTGGTGTTGGGGACCTGGAGGCGCGCTTCGATGCGGACCGCGCCGCCTTCGGCGGCCTTGAAATCGCCCCGCTGCGTCTCGATCCGCGCCGAGGTCCAGTTCCCCGAGTCGTCGCGCAGCGGGGTGATCTGCAGGTTCCCGTTGCCGTCCTGGGCGATGTTGGCCGGGTCGTCGGTGTAGGTCTGGACCTCGCCGGTGCCCCAGTTGTCCGGGCCGCCCGGGTAGGAGGTGCCGGTGTCGATGATCCAGTCCGGCGACGGCGGGCTGCCCGCGCCACCGGTGAAGTCGTCGCCGAAGGTCAGCGTCCAGCCCTCGTCCGGCGGAGGGATGTCGGCGGCCGCGGGCGGCATGGAGACCCAGGCGATGCTCAGGCCCAGGGAGAGGGAAGCGGCGGCGACGCGGCGTCGCATCCGGCTTGCTGTCATGGCGGTCCTCCGCAGCTGTGGTCGGTGGTGTTCGCGTGCGCCCGATCGCCCCGGCTCCCCGCAGCCCGCCCGTTCGGGGCAGCTGCCGACAACCCGGTACAAGATCACCACGGCCGGCCCCGCGGGATCAGTTCAGCGAACCGCGAAATCGCAGGTCGTGCGCTTGATCTGACCACTGTGGAACGTCGATTGCGCGGTGGTCCCGCAAGTGCCCGCGTGGAGCTGGGAAGTGTGCGAACCTGGTCTGCGAACACATCGGGATACCGCCGAGAAGCGGTGAGTGGATCGGGTGTCAGCATGCAGGTGCGCAGGGTGATCCGTGGCTGGGCGCTCACCGTCGTCGTGGGCGCGTTGGTGCTGGCGGTGGTCGGGTGCGGCCCGGCCCAGGACGAGGCGGACGTCGACTTCCACGAGTGGAGCTCCGGACCGGACTTCCAGGAGGGAACCGCCGAGGGGACCGCGGTCGACGGGGACTCCGTCCGGATCGGCGACCCGCACGGCACGGTCCTGCATCCGTCGCCCGATGGCGGGGAGCGCGAGTACGACTTCGCGCGGTGGACCTCGCCGGTGCACCCGCTCGACTTCGGCGCGACCCAGCTGGTGGGTTCGTGGAACGCGTCGACGCCGCCGGGGACCTGGGTGCAGGTGGAGATGCGGGGGCGCACCGCCAGCGGCGCCGACACCGGCTGGTACGTGCTGGGCCAATGGGCTTCGGGGGATGCCGACATCAAGCGCACGAGCGTCGGCGGGCAGTCCGACACCAACGGGTCCGTCGACGTGGACACGTTCACCGCGAGCCCCGGCGCGGAGCTGTCCGGCTACCAGCTGCGCGTCACCCTCCACCGGGCCACCGGAACCTCCGCGTCGCCATCGGTGTCGCTGCTGGGCGCGATGGCTTCGGCGATCCCCGACAGGTTCGAGGTCCCGGCCTCTGGGGCCGGTGGGGCGTGGGGCATCGAGCTCCCGGTGCCGCGCTACTCCCAGAACATCCACAAAGGACACTTCCCGCAGTTCGGCGGTGGCGGCGAGGCGTGGTGCAGCCCGACGTCGGCGGAGATGGTCGTCGAGTACTGGGGGAAGCGCCCGTCCGAGCAGGACCTCGCCTGGATCGGGCCGAACCACCCGGACCCCGTCGTCGACCACGCCGCCCGGCAGACCTTCGACTACGCCTACGACGGGACCGGGAACTGGTCCTTCAACGCCGCTTACGCCGCCTCCTACGGCTTGGAAGCGCGGATCACCCGGCTGCGTTCGCTGGCCGATGCCGAGCAGTACATCCGCAGCGGAATCCCGCTGATCACCTCGCAGTCGTTCCGCGCCGACGAGCTCGACGGCGCTGGTTACGGCACCGAAGGCCACCTCATGGTCATCGTCGGTTTCACCGAGGACGGCGACGTCATCGCCAACGACCCGGCCTCCTCCGACGACGCCGCGGTGCGCAACGTCTATCCGCGAAAGCAGTTCGAGAACGTCTGGCTGCGCACCAAGCGCTACGACGCGGATGGCAAGGAGGCCGGCGGCTCCGGCGGCATCGCCTACGTCATCAACCCGGCCGGATTCCCCGACCGCCCTGCGCTCTGACGCGTCAGCGGAAGTTGCTCCAGCGCAGGGTGCGCACGATCTGGTGCGGTCGTTCGCGGGCTGCGGGTCACGCCGCGCTCCGCTGGACGATCTCCACCGGGACAGGCTGGAGCATGCCCCGCGCACGGCCGCTGGTGGCGGAGGTGGACGGGAATCGAACCCGCCTGGCCGAGGTGCTCGGCCACGTCGGTTTTGAAGACCGCGGGGGCCACCAGGCGCCCTCACACCTCCGGCGCCGAGGATAGGGCGCAGCGCGCCTGATCGCTCCGGTGCAGCGGCGGTTGCCGGAAAACGGCGGGCCCGCCGCGCGGCTGCTGCCACGCGGCGGGCCCTGCCCCCCGTCAGGTCGGGCGTTTCAGTACCCGGCCCCCCGTCTGGTCCGCTCGGCTCCCTCAGTCGTGAACGATCACGCCTCGGATGTTCTTGCCGTCGCGGAGGTCTTGGTAGCCCTGGTTGACCTGCTCCAGGGTGTACCGGGTCGTGATCAGCTCGTCGAGCTTGAGCCGGCCGGCGTCGTAGAGGCGCAGCAGCCGGACGATGTCGTACTGCGGGTTCGACGAGCCGAACAGGGTGCCCTTGATGGTCTTCTCGTTCAGCGTCAGGTCCGCACCGGAGACGTGCACCGTGAGCTTGGTCGGGTCGGCCAGGCCGGTGATGACGACGGTGCCGCCCTTGCCGATCGCCGCGGTCGCGCTGGACACCACGGCCTCGTCGACCGTGCCGACCAGGATCAGCGCCGCGTCCGCGCCCTGCCCCCAGGTGAGCTCGGTGACCTTGGCCTGCGCTTCGTCGGGGTCGGCGAAGGCGTGCGTGGCGCCGAACTCCAGCGCCTTCTGCCGCTTGAACTCCAGCGGATCGACCACGACGACGTACTTCGCCCCGGCCTGCACCGCGCCCTGCACGGCGTTGATGCCCAGTCCGCCGATGCCGTAGATGATCACGGTGTCACCGGCGCGGACGTTGCCCGAGTTGACCGCGGTGCCCCATCCGCTGGGCACCCCGCAGCCGACCACGACCGCGGTCTCCAGCGGCAGCCAGTCGTCGACCTTGACCACCGAGTGCTGCGAGATGGTGGCCCGCTCGGAGAACGTGCCGAGCATGCACATCGCGCCGATGTCCTCGCCGTCGGAGTGGAACCGGAACGACCCGTCGGGCATCGAGCCCGCCAGGATGGTCGCGCCCATGTCGCAGAGGTTCTGCCGACCGGTCGAGCAGTACCGGCAGGTGCCGCAGTTGGGGATGAAGCTGCACACCACGTGGTCGCCCGGCTTGACCTTGGTGACGCCGGGGCCGACCTCCTCGATGATCCCGGCGCCCTCGTGGCCGCCGATGATGGGGAAGCGCGGTGGCAGGTCCCCGTCGGTGAGGTGCAGGTCGGAGTGGCACAGCCCGGCCGCGGTGTACTTGATCAGCACCTCGCCCTCGCGCGGGCCGTCCAGGTCGAGTTCGACGATCTCGAAGGGTTTGCCGACGTCCCGGAGCACTGCCGCCTTCGTCTTCAATTCCGGCCTCCGATCACAGCGCGACTGCCTCGGTCATGGTGCAGGTCGATCCCAGTTCACCCCTCGGCAGGCCGGTTCGGAACCGCCGAACCGGCTGCGGTTCCCGGCCACCGGCACGCCCAGGAGATCCGCACCCCGCCGATCAGCGGAACATCCGGGTGGGCACGCATCCGCACTGGGACGATCTCGACCGCTCTCACCGGCACATGATCGCCACCGGATCGGGTGGTCAACTGTTCAACATCTGTACACCTCAGCGGGGCAGCCCGAAGGCGCGCATCCGGCTGTAGAGGGTGGTGCGGCTGATCCCCAGGCGTTGCGCGGCGTGCACCTTGTTGCCGTCCGTGACCCGCAGCGCTTCGACGATGGCGTCGCGTTCGGCGCGTTCCCTGCCGGTCAGCCGGGCGGTGCGGCCGGTCGTGCGGTAGGCGGCAGGCAGGTCGCGGATGGTGATGTCGCCGGCCGTGCGGTGTTCGGCGCTCGCGCGGAGAACTCCCCGCAGCTCCCGCAGGTTCCCCGGCCAGGGCTGGGCGATCAGCGCTTCGAGCGCGCTGGGTGCGATCCGCGCGCCGGGGCGGAGTTCGGTGAGCATGGTGTGGGCGATCTCGGCGAACTCGTCGTCCCGGTTGCGCAGGGGCGGCAGGTCCACCCGGGTCGGGCAGATGGCGGCGGCGCTGCGGGCTCCGGCGGGCAGGTCGGCCTGCGGCGCGGAGGTGAGCACCACGCGGGGGTTTTCGGCGAGCCTGCGGGTCAGCCGCGCGCACAACGCATCCGGCAGGAGCTCGATCCGTTCGACGATCAGCGCGTCCGCCGTCGTCGAATCGAGCCGTTCGGCCCATTGCCGCTCGCCGAGCACGACCAGGTCGGCGGCGTCGACCAGGTCGGCGCGGTCGCCGACGACGAGCCTCGCGGCACGGGTGCGCCCGGTGCCCGGTTCGCCGGCGATGAGCACCGGTTCGCCGCTGCTGCGGAGCTCCTTCAGTCGACCGTCCAAGGTGGACTTCCGCGATCCGGCGGGCAGGCCGCGCGGTACCCGGGGGCGGGAGCGGGGCGTCAGTTCGACGAGCACGCCGTCGCGGGTGCCGCCGACCTTCTGCGCTCGCAGGGTGACCGGGGCGCCGGAGCCCAGCACCAGGTCGCGCGCGAATTCGCCGGAGGTGGGAGCGCCGGAGGTGATGTCGCGGAGGACCGCGTGATCGGACGGTTCCAGCAGGTCGAGGGCGGCCCGGTTGGTCAGCACGAGCTCGTCGCCGAATGCGACCACGGCCCGGCACCGGCGCCGCGCGGTGTCCTGGAAAGCTTGCAGCAACCGCTTCTCGGACTGTCGCGCGCCTTCCCATAATCGCTGCTCGATGTCCTCCACCGCGCGTTGCATCAGCGGCGGGAACAGCGGGTTCGCCTCTGGCCCGACCCCGGTGATGTCCAGAACGCCTTCGATCCGCCGGGTCACAGGGTTGCGGATCGGATGGCCGTAGCAGCTGAACGTCTTCAGCGCCTCGACGAAGTGCTCGTGCCCGTGCACGGTGACGCCGCGCATGACCTCGAACGGAGTGCCCAGCGCGTTGGTCCCGGCGTTCTCCTCGGTGAACTGCGCGCCCGGGACCGCGCTGATCTGGTCCAGGGCCCGTTCGGTGCGCAGATCGGTGAACCTGCGGTCCACGATCCGGCAGGCGCTGTCGGCCAGCGCGATGCAGAAGGTGGTGCCGGACAATCGGACGGCGAGCTCGTCCAGCACCGGGGCGGAGGCGACCAGGAGTCGGCTGCGGGGGTCGAACTCGGCGATGTTCAACCGGTCCACCGCCGACTCCGGCCGCAACCCGCTCAGGACGGAGCGCCGCCAGGACGACTCGATCTCAGCGCGCACCGCGCGGCTGAACTGGGCAGTGCTCGTGTTCACCGCATCCTCCCGGACCTGCGCGAGGGCGAGCAGCCCGTCGAGCGGCCCACCGGCTGTTAACGGAAGTTAACGCAGGATTATGTGTGACTCCCGCCACCTGGATCAAGCCCTGCGTCCGATCGCGCGACAAACCGTGGCCCCGCTGAGACCTCCCGCATGGGCTCGTTGCCGGACGGCGAATGCGAAGTCGGTGGTCAGGACGCGATCTGCGCACCCGCCGTGCGTGCGCCCGGGTCGGCGCAGAGGATCGGTGGCAGTCCGTTCCCCGACCGGTATGAGGTGGCCGATGGCGCCCGCAGCAGAACTCGTCCTGATCAGCGGCAACGTGCTCACCATGGCGCGCGAGCAGCCGCGTGCGACCGCGCTGGCGGTGTCCGGGGGCCGGGTCGCCGCGGTCGGCTCGGACGAGGAGGTCCAGCGGTGGTGCGGCCCGGACACCGAGGTGGTCCGGCTCGACGGCCGGACCGTGCTGCCGGGCTTCGTCGAAGCGCACGGACATCCGACCCTCGAGATGGTCCTCGCCGGGCCCGACGTCCTGGACATCCGCCCGGTCACCTGCGCGACCGCCGAGGAGGTGCTGGCCCGGTTGCGGGCGGCGGTGGCCACCGCAGAACCCGGTGCCTGGCTCGGCGCGTACGGCTGGGACCCGCTGCTGCAGGACGGCCTGCCCGCGATCGACCGGCGCTTCCTCGACGAGCTCTGCCCGGACCACCCGCTCTCGGTGATGCACAACAGCGGGCACAGCGCCTGGGGCAACACCCTGGCGATCCAGCGCGCCGGGATCACCAGGGACACCCCGGACCCGCTCGGGTCGCGGTTCGAACGCGACGAGGCGGGCGAGCCGACCGGCGCGGCGTTCGAAGCTCCCGCGACCGCGATGGTGCTCGGCGGTGCGATCAGCCGACCCGATGCGGACAACTTCGGCGCCCTGATGAGCCACGAGCACGACCGGCTCGCGCGGGCCGGCATCACCACCGTCGCCGATCTGGGATTCCGCCGCGACGCCCGGGAAGCCGTCCAGGCCTTCGCCCGGTCCGGTGCGGCGAAGGTGCGGATGCGCGTCTACGAGGTGAGCGTCCCGGAGAAGCGCACCGACGTCGTCCCCGGCGAAGATCGCGACGACCTGATGTTCCAGCAGGTGGGGATCAAGATCTGGGCCGACGGCTCCCCGTGGGTCGGCAACATCGGCACCAGCTTCCCCTACCTCGACACCCCGCAGACCCGCTCGATCGGTCTGGCCCCGGGCCATCGCGGCGGCACCAACTACAGCCGCCAGCAGCTCACCGAGATCGTCGCGGCCTACTTCCCGCCGGGCTGGCAGATCGCCTGCCACGTGCACGGCGACGAGGCGGTCGACATGGTGCTCGACGTGTTCGCCGAGGCGCTCGCCGCGCATCCGGAGCGCACGGACGCCCGGTTGCGGCTGGAGCACTGCGGTGCCATGACGCCCGAGCAGTACCAGCGCGCGGCCGAGCTGGGCGTGACCTGCAGCCTCTTCGTCGACCACCTCTACTACTGGGGCGACGTGCTGGTGGACGGGCTGTTCGGAGCTCGCGCCGAGTCGTGGACGTGCGCGGGCGCCGCCCTCCAGGCCGGTGTGCCGATCTCGTTCCACAACGACTCGCCCGTCACGCCCCCGGAACCGCTGCGCAACGTCCAGGTCGCGGTCACGCGCACCAGCCGCAGCGGACGGGTGATCGGACCGCAGTTCCGGACCACGGTCGAGCAGGCGTTGCGCGCCGAGACCATCGATGCCGCCTGGCAGCTGTTCGCGGAGCACGACGTGGGCTCGCTGGAAGTCGGCAAGCGCGCGGACCTGGTCGTCCTGGACGCCGACCCGAACGTCGTGCCACCGGGCGAGATCGGGGACATCCCGATCCGCGCGACCTACCTCGACGGCCGCTGCACCTTCCGGGAATGAGCGGGATGGCCTCGCCCGGTGCGCCGGACACCCCGGTCCCGCAGCAGTGGCCGGCGAAAGTGGTCGACAGCCACCACCGGCGCGCGTACGCGCTGGTCGGCCTGTCGCTGCTGTCCGCGCTCCAGGTGCTCGACCCCACGCTGAACTCGCTGGCGCTGCCCGAGGTCGCCGCCGAGCTCCGGATGGATCCGAGCGTGCGCGCGTTCGCCTCCAGCGTCGGCACGTTGCTGCTCGCAGCGGCGATGCTGGGGATCGGGATCCTCGGAGACCTGCGGGGCAGGCGCCGCGTGCTGCTGCTCGGCACCCTCGGCATGGCGGTCGGCGGGGTGCTGTGCGCGGCTGCCCCGGTGGCCGGTGTCTACGTGCTCGGCCGGATGGTGATGGGCGTGAGCACGGCGGCGAGCTTCGGGATGAGCCTGGCGATCCTGCCGACCGTGTTCCGGCCGGAGGAGCTGCCGAGGGTGTTCGGCGCGTGGCTGGGGGTGCAGTCGGCGATCAGCGTGTTCGGCACGATCGGCAGCGGTGCCCTGCAGGCCGCACTGGGCTGGCGCGTCACCTGCCTGATCATCCCGGTCCTGGCGGTCGCGTTCGTCGCGTTCGGCGCGCTGGCGGTCCCGGACAGCCGGGCCGCGCACCTGCGGAAGTTCGACGCGATCGGTGTGCTGCTCGCGGCTGTGGCGCTGATCTGCCTGATGGGCGGGTTCACGCTGGCCGGAGAGCTCGGGTGGGGCCACCCCGTGGTGCTGGGCGGACTGCTGCTGGCAGTGGTGCTGCTGGCCGGGTTCGCGCTCTGGGAGGCGCGCATCCCAGAGCCCGGCTTTCCGATCAGGCTGTTCGCGGTGCCCGCCTTCACCGCCGCCTGCGTGGTGGGCATCGCGTTCAACTTCGCCAACGGCGTGATCGCGATGCAGTTGCCGACCGTGCTCGAGAGCGTGCTGGGGCGCAGCGCGTTCGTCGTCTCGCTCGCGCTGACCGTGATGTCGGTGGGAATGCTGTTCGGCACCCTCGCGGCCGGAGAGGCGCAGAAGCGGCTGGGGCTGAGCGCCCGCACCATCTTCACCAGCGGTCTGCTCACGATCGCGTTCGGAATCCTGCTGCTCGGGCTGGTGCGCACGACCACCGGCTCGTGGTACTTCGCCGTCTGCGCGTTCGTCGTGGGCTTCGGGATCATGTGGGCGCAGAACTCCGAGTCGGCGGTGATCATGTCGGCGGCCCCGAAGGAGATGGTCGGTTCGGTCGGCGCGGTCAAGCCCGCGCTCGGTCAGTTCGGCATGGGCCTCGGACTGGGGGTCGTCGTGCCGATCATCTTGGGTGTCCTGCGATCGTCCGGGGCCACCGGGCGCGAGTCCATCATCGCGGGATTCGCCGAGGTGATGCTCTTCATCGCGGGGTTCATCGCGCTCTGCGCCATCGGCGTGCACCTGCTCATGGCGAGGCAGCGGAACCTGCAGAGCTTCGAAGCTCCACCGGCCGAGGACTGAGCGCGCGGCGAAAGTCGTTGCCCTGGCTGCGAATGCCCCGCGGCAGGTCTTGACCGGAGGTGACCGGGTGCGTAGCTTGCCGCAAGCAAGCGCTTGGTCAGATCCCGGCGCCTGGAGAGCGGTGGTGTCGATGACGAGGCAGGAACCGGCTGCTCCCGAGATCGAGGTGGGCGGCAGCGAGCACGCGCGGCAGGTGCGCAGGGTGGCGTTCTCCGGCCTGCTTGGAACCGTCATCGAGTACTACGACTTCCTGCTCTACAGCACGATGGCCGCGCTGGTCTTCGGCACGTTGTACTTCCCGGCGTCGAATCCGGCGACTTCGACGATCGCGGCCTTCGGCACGCTCGCGGCCGGGTACGTGGCGCGGCCGCTCGGCGGGCTGCTCTTCGGGCACTTCGGGGACCGGCTCGGGCGGAAGTCGGCCCTGGTGACGAGCATGCTGCTGATGGGGGTGGCGAGCGTCCTCATCGGCGTGCTGCCCACCTACGGGACCCTCGGGCTGACGGCGCCGCTGCTTCTCGTACTGCTGCGCGTGGTGCAGGGCATCGCGGTCGGCGGCGAGTACGGCGGGGCCGCGCTGATGGTCATCGAGCACGCCGACCCGAGGCGGCGCGGCGCGTGGGTGGGGATCATGCAGATGGGCTCGCCGCTCGGGTCGCTGCTGTCCAACGGAGCCGTGGCGCTGGTGACCCTGCTGCCGAAGGAGCAGTTCCTCGTGTGGGGCTGGCGGATCCCGTTCCTGGCCAGCGCGGTGCTGCTCATCATCGGGCTCTACGTCCGGCTGAGCGTGGTGGAGAGCCCGCTGTTCCGGGAAGCCGTGGAAGCGGGGAAGGCCCGCGAACGGGAACCGGTGCCGCTGGTGCAGGTGCTCAGGAAGCCGCGCGCGGTGCTGCTCGCCTGCGCAGCGGGCATCGGGCCGTTCGCGCTGACCGCCCTGATCGGTTCGCACAGCGTCGCCTACGCATCCGGGCTGGGCTACGAGCTGCCGGACATCATGCGGGCGCACCTGCTGATCAGCCTCACCGGACTCCTCGGCATCCCGCTGTTCTCGGCGCTGTCCGACCGGATCGGGCGGCGGCGGGTGCTGATGGCGGGGGCGATCGGCGCCTTCGCCTTCGCCTTCCCGATGTACGCGCTCGTCGGGTCCGGATCGGTGACCGCGCTGACCGCGGCGCTGGTGATCGCCCAGGTCTTCCAGAACCTGATGTACGCGCCGCTGGCCCCTATGCTGTCGGAGATGTTCGGCACCCGCGTCCGCTACACCGGCGTGTCGCTCGGGTACCAGATGGCGAGCCTGCTCGGAGCCGGTTTCACCCCGATGGTCGCCGCCGCGCTGGTGGCCGGCGCGGGAGGATCGAGCCTGCCGCTGAGCTGGATCATCGTGGTCGCGGTCGGCGTCAGCACCACCGCCGTGCTGCTGATCTCCGAGACGCGCGGCCGCGATCTCCGCGGCGAACCCGCCGGTTAGGGAGGAGAGCAGTGGGACGCAACCAGCGAGCCGAGGTCGAGATGACTCCGGAGGAGATCTCGGCCTTCGTGGCCACCCAGCGCACCGCGACGTTGATCACGCTCGGCCCGAGCGGTCACCCGCACGCGGTCGCGATGTGGTTCGCCGTCATCGACGGCGCCCTGTGGTTCGAGACCAAGTCCAAGGCGCAGAAGGCGGTCAACATCCGCCGCGACCCGCGGGTCACCGTCCTCATCGAGGACGGGCTGACCTACGACGCGCTGCGGGGCGTCTCGATGGAGGGGCGAGCGGAGCTCGTGGACGACGCCGACGCGCTCTGGGACGTCGGTGTCGACATGTGGGAGCGCTACCACGGTCCGTACGACGACGAGGTGAAGCCGCTGGTGGAGGCGATGCTCCACAAGCGCGTCGCGGTGCGGCTGCACGTCGACCGCACGCGGTCTTGGGACCACCGGAAGCTCGGCCTGCCCCCGATGCCCCTCGGCGGCACGACAGCCCCTCCTGCCCACGACCGGTGAACGTCCACTCCGGGGCTGAGGTTCTCGTTTCCTCCCGGGGATTCTCGCGGTTGTCGACGGTGGACGGTCCTGGGTCTCACCTGGCCGAAAGTATGAGAGGCGCCGGCCGAGTCTCGGCCGATCGGTTGATCTTCGTTGCCATTTCGGCCGATACGACCGACTCCGTGCGCGGATAGCTTCGATCAGGTCGGGGGACGAGACCAGGATTGAGGCGGATCACGATGACGTTTCCGGCCACTGCGAGCACTGATCACGAGCTGGGGCTCGGCGCGATCAGGCGTGCCCGCGAGCTCACCGAACCGGCGCTGCGGGACATCGTCGACCGGCTGGGACCATCGCTGGGCGGTGTCGGCAGATACCACTTCGGATGGTGGTCCGGGAGCTCCGGTGCTTCCGGCAAGGCGATCCGACCAACCTTGGCCGTGCTCGCGGCGGAGGCGGTCGGCGCCGAGGCGTCGGACGCGGTCCCCGCGGCGGCGGCCGCTGAGCTCGTGCACAACTTCAGCCTGATCCACGACGACATCATCGACAACGACGAACTGCGGCGCGGCCAGCCGGCGGTGTGGAAGGAGTTCGGGGTCCCGGCGGCGATCCTGATCGGCGACGCGCTGCACTCCGAGGCGTTCGGCGCCCTGCTGAACAGCGGTCGCCCAGGCGCGGCTGCGGCGGCGATGCGCCTGTCCACCGCGATGCGGGAAGTCGTGGTGGGACAGGTGGAGGACATCCGGTTCACCGAGCGGCCGTGGACGGGCGAGCAGGCGGTGCGCATCGCCGAGTACCAGTCGATGGCGGAGGCGAAAACCGGTGCCCTGCTGGCGTTCTCGGCTTCCGCCGGGGCCTTGCTGGGTGGTGCGGACACCGCGGTCGCCGACTGCTTCGACCGCCTCGGACGCCACCTGGGCCTGGCGTTCCAGTGCACCGACGACGTGCTCGGCATCTGGGGAGACCCCGCGAAGACGGGGAAACCGGTGTTCGGCGATCTGCGCGAGGGCAAGCGGACCCTGCCGATCATCGCCGCGCTGACCGCCGGTGGTTCCGCGAGCGAGCGGTTGGGGGTGCTCGTCGAACGCGGCGTGCGCACCGACTTCGAGCTCCGGCTGGCGGCGGAGCTCGTCGAGGAGGCGGGCGGCCGCGAGTTCGCCGAACGGGAAGCGGCCAGGCACCTCGCCGGGGTCGACGACTGCCTGGCCTCGCTGGCGATGCCGGCCGAGACCCGCGCTTGCTTCGAAGACCTGGCCCAGTCCCTGATCGGGAGGTCCAGATGAGCTGAGTCAGCCACCAGCCGGTGGGTCGGCGTAGACGCCCTTCAGCATGCCGGTCGCCTGGCCGACCTCGATCAGGTAGCCGTCCGGATCGCGCAGGTAGCAGCGGATCTCGGCCTTGCGGTCGATCGGCTCGGTGAGGAACTCGGCGCCCTTGCTGCGAGCGTGGTCGTAGAAGGCTGCGATGTCGGCAACTCGGACGTTGAGGAAGGACGACACCACGTCGGTGGACTCCGGTGGGCGCAAGACGGTTTCGGGCTTGTCCGGGGTCGGACCGCCGCCGGGGTTCATGATGATCCAGCCGTTGGAGATCTTCACGATGCACGGGTTCTCCGCCAGCACGACCTGCCCGCCGAAGACATCGGTGTAGAAGGCCCGGGAACGGGCCACATCGGACACGGTCAGGAAGTGCGTCAGCACCAGCCCGGCTTCGGGAGCTGGCAGGTCGTCGGTGCTCATCGTTGCTGCCTCCTGCGGGATCGCCTTCAGCTGGGTGCCTTTCGCCCGGCTGCGCTGGGGGAGTCGTGCGGGGCCTGGATCTCCAGATCGCCGCGGTTCCACCGGCCGTTTTCGGCGGCGGCCTGGTACGTCGTCTGCAGGAAGTCGAGCAGGGTCTCGTCCGGATCGTCGGAGGTGCGCACGGCGGTGTAAGGCAGCACGAACTCGCCGAGGTTCACGTCGTAGGCGGCGGCTTCCGGCGACACCGGGTGCTCGGCATAACCGGGCGGTTCCGGGTAGGCGTAGGAGTAGAAGGTGCCTTCTTCGCTGCCGCCGGGCCAGAAGCCGCAGCTGGACAGCTCGTGCGAGTAGGCCTCGACCATGACCCAGTCGCCGCAGTTCGGGGCGCCACCGGGATGTGGTGGGGCAGTGCGCCCGGAGAACCTGGTGCAGGCCAGGTCCATCGCGCCCCAGAAGAAGTGCACGGGGCTGACCTTGCCGAGGAACCGCGACCGGAACCGGCTGATCACCCGGTGTGCGGCCACCAGCTGGCCCCAGAACCGCTGTGCGTGATCGGGATCGTAGGAGGCGTGCTCGACGTCGTCGGCGAACGGGATGGCGCGCTCGACCTCGACCGGGCGCCCGAAGATGGGGACCTCCAGGTCGAGTTCGGCGAGCGCGGTCATGACCTCGTGGTGGAACGTGGCCACCGGCTTGGGCTCCAGGGCCACCTGGCGCTCGCCACCGTTGCTGGAGCGGATCTGCAGCTGGTGGTCGACGAAGTCGAACTCCAAGTCGAACAGGCGCCCGCCGTGCGGGATGGCCGAGGTGGAGAGGCCGCGAGGGGTCACGTACAGCGGCACCTGCCACCAGTGCGCGGTCATCGGCGCTTGCACCAGCCGGATCTTGCCCACGATCTGGGTCCACATGTGCAGCGTGTCCCGCGTGGCGGTCCACTCGTCCACCAGGAGGCTCGGCCAGTCCACGGTGCGACCGGCTCCGCCTCGGCGCGTACTGGTCATCGGAGCGCCCCCGCAGTCGTCGTTCACCACGCTCCGACACGGATTACCCAGGTTCGGGTGCCGATGCACTTCCCGGCCGCATGACGGGCTGGGGCGCGTGCCTACCCGGTGATGCGCCGGGCGACCTCGCGCGCCATGCGGAAGATGCCCGCACCGCGATGGGATTCGACCGGCTCAGCGGGTTCCGGGGCCTGCTGGCCGGGCCGGGGGACGCTTCCGGCGAACTGCATGGCCCGGTACGGCCAGTTGTGCTCGGTGTTCCACTGGCTGACCACCAGGTGCAGGTCGTCCAACGTCGAACCGGGGACGATGTAGCCGCCGTAGAGCTGGGCGACTCGGCCGTGGCCGTGGTCCTCGTGCTGCCACGACGTGCCGTGCAGCACGGTGCTGCGGGCGGCTTCGTACAGGTTCGACGTGGGGTGGTCGAGGTCCAGGACGTCGATCCGGTAGTTGCCGGCGTCGAAGCAGCACAGCAACCACCTGCCTTCGATCCGCCGCAAGCAGAGCTCGCCGAACGCGCCGGTGAGGGCGACCGTCGGCGGGTTCCCCCAAGCCCAGGCACCGTCGCGGAAGCCCCAGCCCTCCCACGCGCGCGGATCCCCGATCCGGTCGGCGGGCACTCGTTGCAGGATGAGGCCCTTGTCCCGCTGGAAACCGGTGGAGAAGGCGTAGACGTAACCGTCGTCGCCCTGCTCCCAGGTCAGCATCTGGAACAGGCCGTCGTGCAGGTCACCGGGCCAGGTCGCGTCGGTGCGGTGCCAGGTCTCGCCGTTGTCGGTGGACCGGTGCACCTCGGTCCAGTGCACGTTGCCGAGCCCTTCGCAGACCATGACGTGCAGGTACATCTCACCGCCGATGGTGATCACGTCGGTGGGCAGCGTGGTGGTCACCCGCCGCCCGCGCACGACCGAATCGTGCTCGTAGTCCAGGGCCTGATCGGCGTAGGACCGCGGACCGGTGGAGCCGGTCCACCGGATCCCGCTCCTGGCCGTCGCCGGATCCCCGAACAGCACGACCGGCGATCGCCAACCAGGGCCGCCCACACCGGCCTGCTCGAAGGTGTCGCCGAACACCGAGACCAGCCGCCCGTCCGGAGCGATCGCGGTTACCCCGAGATCGGTTCCGCCCACTCCGAAGGAGTCGGTGATCCCAGGTCCGGTCAAATCCTTGACCTTGCGCACCGAAAGCCACACCTTCCCCGCACGCCGCAACAACGTCCAATGCAACAGCAGTGCCTTCGACAACGGTGTCCACCCGCGATTCTAGGTGCCGGGAAGACCAACTCCGAGTGCGTCGGAACACATTTCGAAATGCGCCAATTGGTCATTTCGCGATAGACGAACTCGACGTCCAACGGGCATGTGGTGGTGATGTCCAGCAGCTGTTCCTGAAATCGGCTCCGCTGCCAACCGCACGCTTCCGCCGAGGAAGCGGCCAATTCCGAGAAGAACCACCTTGCCCGCCAAAGCGGCCACTGCCGACATTGACGGCAGCACGGACGTTGTTCAGCACGCGAGGCGTGTTCGACCTGATCGGCCTGCGGTGCCGATCACCCCTGAGCGCTCTCGAGCAGGCTGGCCTGAAGCTGCTCGTACGTCGACGCAGTCACCACCGGATGTTGCAGGGCCCCGACGAGCCGGGCTTGCCGGTCGGCGATCTCAGCGCCAGCGGACTCGCCGACCGCCGCGAGGCAGGCGGCCGCATCGGC